>WGAD01000294.1 GCA_015489255.1 Anaerolineales bacterium
CGATATCTTTCAGCGCGATGATGGAGATTCACCCGATGGAGACAGTGGTACGGATATCCCGGAGGAAGTGGATTCGGCAGAGGTGGTTTGCAATTGGCTGGGAAGATTGCAAAGAGAGTTTAGCGCGGGCATTCCGCTGGATTTACTCAAGGTTCTGTTGCCGCCGGAGAACGCAGCGGCCTGGGTGAACAAAGCGTATGGCGAAGGGCGGCTGGATTTTTGGGAAGCGCCCAATATGCCGGGCGTTAAATGCGTCTCTTTGCGCAGCGCGCGCTTGCGCGGTCAGCCTGTCCGCCAGGCAACTCGACCAGAGCTGGCAAAGAGCGGCGCGATTTTGCAGGCCCTCATCCAGCGGAGCACCGGCATTGGTACCTCTCGCAAAGCCTGGCTGCAGCTCATCAAAGAAACACAGGGATTGCCCAGCAAGAAAGCCAAAAAATTATACGAAGACCTGACGGCCTGCGGTATGCTCGACGCCGCCTATCCCGATCGTTTGCGCGTCAACATGGAGAATCTGCGCGACTTCATCCGGCGGCAGAAAGCCGCCTGAAGCCTCGGTATGGCTCAGGTTGTGGGGGTGAGCTGTTCCTGTTGGCGCAGCCGGGCGTAGGATGCCAGCAGATTGGCTTGATGAATGTCTGGCGCCAGGCCACCCAGCAGGATGTGGCTTTTGCCGGCGTCTTGCACGCGCTGGGCTTGCAGAAAAGCCAGCGGGTCTTCTTTGTCTAGGGCGGCGCGGGCGATTTCTTTGACTTTGTGCAAGTAGGCGCGGTTTTCATTAAGGATGGTCTCGACTTCGCCGCGCAAGATGATGTCTCCGTGTCCTTGCACAATGTTTTCCAGCGACAGCATTTGTATTTCATCGTAGAATTGGAGCAAGATGTCCACATCGCCATCCACGATGTGCGGCACGGGCATTAGGGCGTCGCCGGCAAAGAGCAGTTTTTCATCTTCCAGGTAAGCGCAAATGCCATCCGGGCTGTGCCCTGGAGCCGGCATGATGTACAGATTTTTCTTCCCCACGCGTAAACACAAGCGCCCCTGGCTGAAGGTCATTTGCGGCAGAACGATTTTGGAACGTTCATAAATGATGGATTCGCGTTTGGCTTGTTCCAGCGAGGGGATCCCTTTTTCTTGCAAGTACCGACGGCAAAGGGAATGTCCGATGATCGTCACTCCGGGGAAGTAACAATTCCCCCAGGCATGGTCGGCGTGATAATGGGTGTTGATGATGTAGCGTACTTTCAGCCCCAGGGTGTGTTCCACAAAATCGCGGATTTCCAGGGTTTCATCTGGAAAGACGAGGGTATCGATCAAAACCGCCCATTGCGGCCCGGCGATGACGGAAGCCGTAACCTGGGCGTATTCCTCACTCTGAAACCAGTACACATTGCCGGCGATGCGTTCACGAATCATAAAGCCTGCCACCTCGTCAAAAATTCATACCGTTGCGCCTTGTTTGCAAATCCATGCAAAGGGAACGCTTTGGCCTTATAATATGCCCAAACATAGCACAAAAGGGCCTCAAAAGTCAAGCCGAATGCCCCCTTCTATGATAGACTACCTCTTATGACCTTGCGTCTTTTGTTCGTCAGCCCGGAAAATGCCATTGCTCACACCCTGGTGAAAGAAATCAACACGGCCGGGGAATTCAACGCGCGCGGCGTGCATACCGAGGGCCGTTTTCAGGAGATGACCGGATGCTTCGACGTCGTCTTTCTAGACCTGGCCTTTGGGCCGCAAATTGCCGATTGGGGACGGCAGCTGCTTCTTCGCTGCCCGACGGTTCGCCTGGCGGTGATTGCCGCGGATGACGGGCGGCCGTTGCCGCCGGAACTGCATGGCTGGCGCTTGCTGCACAAACCGCTGACGATCGCCGACCTGACGGCGCTGTTGCGCCGCTGGCAACCGCAGGGCGATTCTCCCCTGGATGATCGTGAGCGGGCGGCCCGGGTTTTGCAAGAAGCCCTGCAAAAAACAACGGCCCAACTGGCGCTCTTGTTGCGCCAGGGGCAGCTGTGGGCTTTTACGCGCGGCTTGCCGGAGCACGCCGTCACCGAGGCGGTGGAGGAGATCACCCGTATTTCGCATACGGGGAGCGGAAACCTGCTGCGTTTTATTCATTTGAAGAGCAACCAGTCGCAGCACATGTTGTATGCCATGTTGCTGGATGGTCACACGACCCTGGGCATCCTCTTCAACCCCGACGCTTCGTTTGCCGAGATCCGCTTGCAGGCCGAGCGCATCGTGGAGCGTTTCCGCGAAAAAATGGCTCTTCCGGTGGTGGAAGAATCCGCTACCTCGGTCTCATCGTTGGAAACGTCTCCGGCGCCGGAGCCACCGAGCGAGCCGGACGACTGGCCGGAGATGGAAAACGATCCCCTGACAGACTGGGGGGCGGACGAGAACGACGAGATCCCCAGCATTCAAGATATTTTGCAAGATGTGCCGGTGCCCAGCCCCCAATTGCACGCAGGAGACCCCCTGTTGGCGGCGATGCGGGAAAAACCGCCGTCGATTGAATCCAGCCCGCCGCAGAAGCGCAACGTGGCGCCTGCTGCGCTGGAACAAACCCGTGTTTCGCAAATCCACCTGCTGGACGAAACCCAACACCCCCCCCAGGCCGAGATGGACGAAACCCGGCGCTCCAACCTGGGGCTGACACGCCCCTCCTCGCTGAAAGATGAACGCCTGTTGCAGGGAGAAACGCCCGCCGGAGAAAAACCCAACTCTATCACACAGGCCGTTGGGCACCTGGTGCTGGAGCCCGCTTCGCCAGCCTTTTACAACCTGCACTACGCCTGTCTGCTGTTGACCCGGCGACGTGAACACCGCCTGGATGGCGACCTGAAAGCCTCGCTCAAACGCTGGATGCGCGATATCGCTGTGGCTTACGGCTGGCGAATTGAATTGCTCAACATTTATCCGGAGTTCATGCAATGGGTCATCAGCATCCCGCCTGCCACCTCTCCCAACGAAATGATGCGCATTATTCGCCTGGAAACCTCGCGCCGCGTGCTGGAGGCCTTTCCCGGCATCCGCGCCGAACTAGCCGATGACTTCTGGGCGCCCGGCTATCTCTTGATGGGCGGCGATTCCCTCCATCCGCCGGTGGCCGTAGAACGTTACATCAACCAGATCCGCAAAAGCCAGGATTTCTGACCCATGCCCGCGACCATTTACCTCCTCGATGGACACGCGCTGGCCTACCGCGCCTATTACGCTCTGACGGCCTCCGCCAGCCGCCCCTGGCAGACCACACGCGGCGAGCCGACCGCCGGGCTTTTTGGGTTTACCAGCATTTTATTGCGTTTGCTGGAGCAGGAGCATCCCGAATACCTGGCAGCCGCCTTCGACACGGGGAAAACCTTTCGTGATGCGCTCTACCCGGAATACAAAGCCACCCGCGCCAAAATGCCCGACGACCTGCGCCCGCAGATCGACTACATCCGTCAGATGCTGGATGCCTTCAATATCCCGCGCATCGAGCGCGAAGGGTATGAAGCCGACGATGTCCTCGGCAGCCTGGCGCGCTGGGCCGAAAACCAGGGCCTGACGGTCAAAATCATCACCGGCGACCGCGACCTGCTGCAACTGGTGACGGAACGGGTGGTGGTCAACCTGCCTGGCCGTTCGCTCAGCGATGCCCGCGATTATTTCCCCGAGGATGTGTACGAAAAATTGGGCGTTTATCCGCAGCAGGTGGTCGATTACAAAGCCCTGGTCGGCGATTCGTCCGATAACATCCCCGGTGTGCGCGGCGTGGGGCCGAAGACCGCCGTCCGCCTGCTGGCTTCTTATGGCGATTTGGACAACATTTATGCCCACCTGGACGATTTGAAGCCCGCTTTGCGAAAAAAACTGGAAACGCATCGCGAGCTGGCTTACCTCAGCCGCGACCTGGCCCGCATTCGCACCGATTTGGACGTGGGCTTTGCGCTGGAAAAGGCCAAAACCCGCGACTTCGACCGGGAACAGGCAGCGGCGCTTTTTCGTCATTTTGAATTGCGCACCCTGTTGCAGCGATTACAGCGGTTGGATATGGGGCACGGCCAGATCACCGCGCCGCCGGCGCCCGGGGGGCAGCTTTCTCTCTTCGGGACGCAACCAGATGCGCCGCCGCGCGGCGCCCCGCAAGCGCACCTCGTCCAGACAGAGGCAGCGCTGGACGATCTGATCCGCCGCCTGCGCGCCGCCGATCAAATCGCGCTGGATACCGAAACCACCTCCACTGAGCCGATGCGGGCGGATCTGGTGGGCATTTCGCTGGCCGCGCGCCCGGGCGAAGGGTATTACATCCCTGTGGGGCATCGCCAGGGACGGCAACTCCCGCTGGATACCGTGCGCGCTGCCCTGGGGCCTGTGTTGTCGGAGGCCGGCGTGCCCAAGATAGGGCACAACATCAAATACGATCTGGTCGTTTTGGGGCAGCACGGCCTGGATGTGGCGGGCGTCGTTTTCGATAGCATCTTGGCCGCCTGGCTTTTGCAGCCAGACAGCCGCCGCCTGGGGCTGAAGGCGCTGGCAGCCGATCGCCTGGGAGAGACGATGCACACCATCGAAGACTTGATCGGCAGCGGACGAAACCAGATCACCATGGACCAGGTGCCCATTGAGCAGGCCGCGTCTTATGCCGTCCACGATGCCGAAGCCGTGTTGCGCTTGCGCCCGTTGCTGGAAGCAGACCTGGCGCGCGATGGCCTGCTGGACATTCTCCAGCAGATAGAAGTTCCCCTGGTGCCGGTGCTGGCGCAGATGGAGCGCAACGGCATCTTGCTGGATACGGATTTCTTGCGCCAGTTTTCGCAACAATTGGATGAACGTTTGCGCACGCTGGCCGAAAGAATTTATAAAACCGTCGGCCAGACGTTTAATTTAAACTCCACCCAGCAGCTGTCGGCGGCCCTCTTCGAACGCCTGGGGCTGCAACCGCCGCCGGGCACGCGCAAGACGGCGAGCGGCCATTACTCCACCTCGGCCAGCGTCTTGGAAGCCTTGCGCGATCAGCACCCCATCGTGGAAGATTTGCTGCAATATCGGGAACTTTCCAAGCTCAAGTCAACCTATGTGGATGCGCTGCCAGCCCAAATCAACCCGCGCACGGGCAGGCTGCACACCACCTATCGGCAAACAGGGGTCGTCACCGGGCGGCTGGCTTCGGCCAACCCCAATTTGCAAAACATCCCCATTCGCACGCGGTTGGGGCGCGAGGTGCGCAAGGGGTTTGTAGCGCCGCCGGACTGGGTCTTGCTGGGGGTGGATTATTCACAAATTGAATTACGCATTGTGGCCCACATGGCGCAAGACGAAGCCATGCTGGCGGCTTTTCGCCAGGGGCAAGATATCCACGCGGCGACGGCGGCGGCTATCTACGGGGTGCCGCTGGCCCAGGTGACCGGCGAACAACGGCGGGCAGCCAAAGCGATCAACTTTGGCCTGATCTACGGCATGACGCCCTACGGCCTGACGCGTTCCACCGATTTGACGTTGGCCGAGGCGGAAGACTTCGTCAAGGCGTATTTCGAGAAATTCCCCGGCGTCAAACGTTATCTGGATGAAGTGCGCGCGGTGGCTGCACGTCGGGGGTACGTTGAAACCTTGCTCGGGCGGCGGCGCTATTTCCCAGCCTTGAAGGAGAACCGGGGGCGAAACCGCAAGATGCGCGAAGAGCGAGAAGCCATCAACGCGCCGGTGCAAGGGACAGCAGCGGACATCATGAAACTGGCGATGATCGCCTTGCCGCCGGCGCTGGCGGAGGCCGGCCTTGCGGCAAGGCTGTTGCTGCAGGTGCACGACGAGGTGGTGCTGGAATGTCCGCGTGCGGAATTGCAGCGGACGGCTCAACTGGTGCAAGATGTGATGGAACGGGCGTATCCGCTTTCTATCCCATTGAAGACGGAAGCCCGCTGGGGGTACAATTGGGGAGAAATGCAAGCTTTGGACGATGACGGGAAGGCATCATGACGGATAAGCAACGTTTTCAAGAGAAGATGAACGAAGGCCATTCCGCTGCCTGGGATCAGGATTGGGCGGCAGCAGCGCAGGCTTACGCCGCTGCGCTGGAGATCGTGCCCGGCGACCCACAGGCGCTGACGAATTTGGGGCTGGCGTATTATCAATTGCAGCAGTACGACGAAGCCTTGCAAGCCTATTTGCAGGCTGTGAAGGCTGCGCCCCACGACCCCATCCCCTGCGAAAAAGTAGGAGAACTGAGCGAGCGGCTGGGAAACTTGAAGCAGGCTGTCAGCTATTTCCTCAAGGCGGCAGAGCTGCACATCCGGCAGCGCAACATTGAAAAAGCGCTGGAAAACTGGGCGCGCGTCACGCGCATCGATCCGGAAAACATTTTGGCGCATTCCCGCCTGGCGCTGGCTCATGAGCGGTTGAAGCACAACAAGCAAGCGGCGGTGGAATACCTGGCGCTTGCCAGCCTGGTGCAACGCCGCGGTGATTTGCAGCGGACGAAGGAGTTCGTCCAGAAAGCCTTGCAACTGGACCCGGAAAGCAGCGAGGCGCGCGCAGCAGCGCGCACGATCGCCGAAGGCAATCTGTTACCCAAGCCGGCCCGCCCCAAAGGGGGCACCGGTCCTCTGCGGATGGCAAAGGTGAAGCAACTGGCTGCCCCCCAGGGCGCAACCCGGGCAGCCGCCCGCGACCCGGTATCAGACGCGGCCAACCGCGCCCTGCGTCTGCTGGCGGATATCCTGTTTGAGATCTCCGAAGAAAGCGATGGCAGCTTGCAAACCCGCCCCGGGCTAAAAGGACTGATGCGCAACACCGGGTCGTTGCAAACGCTGGAACGCAACCGTTCTCGCATTATGCTGCACCTTGGACAGGCGATCGATTCCCAGACGAACAACGATTATGCCCAGGCAGCAACGGAGCTGGAAGCGGCTATCGGCAGCGGGTTCGAGCACCCGGCGGCGGATTTTGACCTGGGATACTTGCGTTATAAAGAAGGGCGGCTGGAAAGCGCCCAGCGCCATCTGCGGCGGGCGTTGGAACATGCCGACTTTGCCCTGGCTTCTCGCTTGCTGATCGCCCAGATCCGCGAACAAAGCGGCAACCTGAAAGAGGCTGCCGAAGAATATTTGCACGCCCTGAAGGTGGCCGATGCCCACACGCTGCCGGACGATCGCGCCGCGGAATTGCGCGCCCTCTACGATACGGTGCTGGAAGACCTGCGTAAAAAAGACGACGAAGAACTCTTCCGCCGCATGGCCGAAAACATCCGTAGCATGTTGTTGCAACCCCGCTGGGAAGAGAAACTGCGTGAAGCGCGCAGCGAATTGAGCGCTGCTCATAACGGCGCCTTGCTTCCGCTGACGGAGCTGATCATCGCTTCTCAAAGCGCCCAGGTGCTGGAAGCCTTGCAAAACATCAACCAGCTGGCGCGCCGTGGTTTTTTGCGCAGCGCCATGGAGGAGGCTTACTTCGCCATCTCTTTTGCGCCCAACTACTTGCCGCTGCACACACTGGTCGGCGATTTGCTCGTGCAAGGGAACCGACTGGAAGCCGCCGTGGAGAAATATAAAATGGTGGCCCGCAGTTATGAGATCCGCGGCGAAAGCGACCAGGCTACGCGGGTATTGCGAAAAGTGGTGGAAATGTCGCCGATGGACCTATCGGCACGCCAGGCTTTGATCGATGCCCTGGTGAAGCAGAACGATTTCCAGGCAGCCATTCAGGAATACATCAACCTGGCCGACTTTCACTACCGGTTGGCCCAACTGGAGCAGGCGCAGCGGACGTACAGCGAAGCCCTGCGCCTGGCGCAGCACCACAGCCGCAACCAGGGCGTCAGCGTACATATTCTCGAACGCATGGCAGATATCAATTTGCAGCGGTTGGACTGGAAACAGGCGTTGCGCATGTATGAGCAGATCCGCAGCCTGGCGCCAGATAACCTGACCGCGCACCGGCAGGTCATCGATCTGAATT
Source organism: Anaerolineales bacterium (assembly GCA_015489255.1). GTDB lineage: Bacteria > Chloroflexota > Anaerolineae > Anaerolineales > Villigracilaceae > S143-42. The sequence continues at coordinate 7,942 of WGAD01000294.1, forward strand.
TGCGGCTGGCGCAATTCGACCGGGCGGCAGCGGAATTGCGCAATACTCTGGCCTTTCTGGAGGGCAAGAAATCCCTCGATGAAAGCATCGCCTTCCTGGAAGAACTGGCCGCCAGCCACCACAACAACACCTTAATCCAGCAGGCGTTGGCCAATGTGTATGCCCGCGCTGGGCGGCAA
>WGAD01000295.1 GCA_015489255.1 Anaerolineales bacterium
ACTCTAAGGAAAACCCGAGTTGCGGATTGGCAACAGGGATCCGTTTTGTCGTTGCGAGCGACCGCAAGGAGCGAAGCAATCCCCTGTATGAGGATGTGGAAGATGGCTTCGGGCGCGATGCGCCCTCGCCATGACACCCATCCTCCTTATCCGCAATTCAGGTTAAGAGAAACCCTCCGTTGAAGAGAAGGAGCGAAAAATGAAACCGTTGCGCGCGCTGGTGCTTTCTGGGGGTGGAGGGCGAGGGGCGTTTCATGCCGGGGTGTACCAATATCTAAGCGAGCAAGGCTGGCAGCCGGATGTGGTGGTGGGCACGTCCATCGGCGCGGTCAATGGCGCGGCCATCGTTCAGGGCGTTTCGGCGCAGGCGTTGTGCGATATCTGGTTGTCTCTGGAGGAGCGGGACATCCAGGGCTTGCCGCCTGGGATGCGTGGTCCAGCCCGCTGGCTGGTGCGCAAGGTCTTCAACGAGATTATGGACGCGCGCCTGCCGCAGGTTGCGCCGCAAGAGTCGACTTCGCCGCAGCCTGCTCGCTTTTGGCCGCCGCTGCCGCTCTTGCCGGCGCCGTTAGCCAACGCCCTGGTGGGCAAATGGATCAATCTGCTGGATACCGGCCCGCTGAAGCAAACCTTGCAAACCCACTTCGGGTTCGATCCGCAGGCGATCGCCAGCAGTCCGCGCACGTTGTTGATTGCGGCGACCAACGTCCAGACGGGCGCCCGGCAGCTCTTCAGCAATCGGCCGATCGTCAGCCGCCACAGCGGCGCGCCGCGCGCGGATGTGGCGGTGGGCATTACGCTGGAGCGCATCCTGGCGAGCTGTTCTATCCCGCTCGTCTATCCGTGGACGTATGATCCCGGGACAGATGCCTGGTATTGGGATGGCGCAGTGGTGGCCAACACACCGTTGGGCGCCGCGCTGGATGCCATGCAGGAGACGCCGCAGGAGGTGCCGGCGGAGGTCGTCGTTGTGTTGATGACTCCCTGGCGTTCCGGCGACCAGGGGCGCGATATGCCCCGTTCGTTTGGCGAGGCCGTTTCCTGGACGTTGGACTGGGCGCTGCTGGCCTCTTTCCGCGAGCGCCTGCGGCTGATTGAGGCCTACAACCGTTTTGCCCGGCAAGAGCGCGAAAGGGGAGAACCGCCGTATCGTTACCGTGATGTGCAGGTGCGCATTGCCGCACCGGAAGATTTCTTGCCGGCGGCGCGCATTATCGATTACGATGGTGAAGTTTCGGCGCAGCTGATCCGCCAGGGGTACCAGGCGGCGCGGCGCGCTTTCGAGGAGGCGCATGGCTAAGACCCGAACCCGTTACGTTTGTCAGAACTGTGGCCGCGTGGCCGCCAGTTTTCTGGGGCGCTGCCCGCAATGCGGCCAATACGATTCTTACCGCAAGGAGGTGGTGGCAGAAGAAAAGCCGGCGAAGTCGCGTTCTGCTGTGCGCGGCCTGGCGGCTTCTAACCCGCCGCAGCCGATCGGGCGCATCGATAGCGCCAGCCAGGATCGTCTGCCGTTGGCGATGGGGGAACTGGCGCGGGTGCTGGGGGGTGGCATTGTGCCCGGGTCGGTGGTGTTGATCGGTGGCGACCCGGGCATTGGCAAATCAACCCTGCTTTTGCAGGTTGCGCTGGAGGTGGCCGCGCAGCGGCGGGTGTTGTACGTCTCCGGTGAGGAGTCGGAACGGCAGATCAAAATGCGGGCGGAACGTTTGCAAGCCGATGCCCCCCTGCCAGCCGATCTCTTGTTGGCGACGGAAACCAACCTGGCGGTTATCTTCAACCATGTGCGCGAACTGGCGCCCGCTTTGTTGATTGTCGATTCTATCCAGACGGTGTATTTGCCGGAGATGGAATCTTCCGCGGGGTCCATTTCTCAGGTGCGGGAATGCGCCGCCCAGCTGCGCGAATTGGCGAAATCGCACGGTGTGCCGGTTTTCATCATCGGTCATGTGACCAAGGAAGGCAACATCGCTGGGCCGCGCGTGCTGGAGCACATTGTAGATACGGTGCTTTACCTGGAGGGCGACCGTTTTCAGTCTTACCGTTTGCTGCGTTCGGTCAAAAACCGCTTTGGCGCCACCTCGGAAGTGGGGGTTTTTGAAATGCACGAGCGCGGGCTGCGCGAGGTGAAAAATCCATCGGAGGCTTTTTTGGCCGAGCGGATGGTCAATGCGCCCGGGTCTGCTATCGCTGTGACAATGGAGGGCACCCGTCCGCTGCTGGTGGAAGTGCAGGGTTTGACCAGTCCGGCTTCTTACGGCAACGCCCGCCGCACGCCCAACGGCGTGGATTACAACCGTTTGCTGATGATTACCGCAGTGCTCACTCGCCGGTTGTATCTGAAACTGGGTGAGCAGGATATCTTCGTCAACGTGGTGGGCGGCCTGCGGGTGGACGAACCGGCAGCAGACCTGGCCGTGGCGGCGGCCATTGTTTCCTCGTTGCAGGACGTGCCCGTGCGCGCCGATACCGTGCTGATTGGAGAGATTGGGCTGGCTGGCGAACTGCGCCTGCCGGGGCAGATGGCAGCCCGCTTGCGCGAGGCGCAAAAACTGGGTTTCCGGACGGCTATCGTCCCCCGGCGGTTGCGCCGCGGCGAACGTTGGCCGGCGGGCCTGGAAATTGTGGAGGCGCGTTCGCTGAAACAGGCGGTGGACGCGGCTTTGGTATCGCCTGGACGCAAGGCCAAAAAGGTGGCGTAATGGACGCTTATGATACAGAAACAGGTTTGCGCCGCTTGCTGGCCCAGGTGCCTCACTTTAGCGATTTGCCCGGTGATGTGCAAGAAGCGCTGATTCGGGCGGCACATTTGCGGCGTTTTCGGGCTGGTCAGGTGGTGTATTTGGAGGGAGAACCGGCGGAAGCGGTCTTTTTGCTGGCGCAAGGATGGGTGAAAGCCACGCGCGTTTCTTGCCGGGGGCGGGAACAGGCGTTGCGCTTCCTTCACGCCGGCGAATTGTTCGGCGATGTGGCCGTCTTCTCCGGCGTCCCGTATCCGGCAACCGTCACCGCGCTGGAATTGGTGGCTGCCTGGGCGCTGCCGGCAGAGACGATTTTGCGCCTGTCGCAAGATTCGGCGGCGTTGACGATGGTCATCGCCCGGCATATGGCAGAGCGGGTGTTGTATTATGTGGATTTGATCGAAGACCTGAGCCTCTGCAAGGTAGAAGCCCGCGTTGCCCGCACCTTGTTGCGTTATGCCGAAGAACAGAATGGCAGATGGTTGATTCCACGGCAACCCTGGACCACCTTCGACGAGATGGCGGTGCGCCTGGGCACAGTGCGCGATGTGCTCAGCCGTGCCTTGCGCACACTGGAAAACGAAGGGCTGCTCAAAGTTGAACGGAGCGGCATCTTCATCCTGGATCGGGAGGCTTTGGCACGCAGAGGGGAAGTGTAAAAAATCACAATGTGCGACAAAAGTCGTGGACAAAAAGGCAGTCGGGCTGCATACTGAAGACAGCCCGGCTGCCTTTTGAATTACTGGATGCATCTGGAAGGAGTATCTATGTCTGGACAGACTTTTGGCTTTGCTTCAATTCGTTTTTTGCACACTTTGTTTACCGCCTTGTGGATGGGCGGGATGCTTGTGGTCTGGTTCTCTTTGCGACCGGTGGCAAACGAGGTTTTGGGCCGCGGAGAAGAATTCCAGCGGCTGATGCGCGCGTTCCAACAACGACACGGCCGGATCGTTTATTACAGCATGGCCGGTCTGGTGATTACCGGTATGTTGATGGCGCAGCGAAACCCGAATTTCGTCCGCCTGTTTTCTTTTGGCACACCTTATTCGACAGTGTTGACGTTGAAACACCTGGTTGTGATCGTCATGATTGGGATGTCGTTGTACCGCAGCCTGGTTCTGGGCAAACCCCCGGCCGGGAAACAAGGGCCAGCGGGCGCCAACCCGCAAAAAATGGCCCAGATGCGGGCTGCCCGCCAGCGTCTGAGTGAGCGATTGTTGCAAATCAACGCCTGGTTGGTGGTGCTGGTTTTGTTTTTGAGCGGTCTGCTGACCGCTTTGGGAACGCCCGTCCCGTAAAGGGGAGGGCAAGTTTCCGCAATATCCCTGAATCCCTTTAGTAAGGAGTGCACACCATGGATAATAAGAAGTACACGATCGGGATGTTTCTGGCCTTTGTCGGCCTGGTAGCCGGGCTGCTGACGTTCTATTTCTTGGCCGATACCTACAACACGGTCATTCACACGCACTTCAACGCGGGCGAATGGGAGGAAAGCAACACCGTCCGCCTGGTGTATGCCGTGTTGGGTTGGTTGGGCACAGCAGCGGGCGCGCTGTCGGCGGCTGTGTTTTGGGGGTTTTGGAAAAAACAAGATTGGGCCTGGTTTTGGGGGGCCGTGGCCGGGACGATTCTGCTGCTGGCTGGTTTCTTCCCTATGATTCCGGCGGCGGATAGCGGACTGCCGACGCCGACTTTGTGGGTCTTCCTCCTGGCGGCGGTGGTCTGGTTTGGCATGTTGTGGATCGGCAACGTGGAAAAGGGCATCGTTTCGCTGACCTTTGTCGCCGGCATGGCCTATGTGCTGACCTTCATCAATGGTGTGGCGCCGATTTCCAAATTCCAGACGACCTTCCAGCGGCCGACGCAGTTCGTCGCCGGCGATCGCGCTTTTTGGAACGGGATGTACATCATCTCGCAGCAGATCAACTGGTGGGGGGCGGCGGCCTGGGCCATGTTTATCTTTGGGGCCATCAAACGCCGTCGCTGGGCTTTGCCCGTGGGCATTTTTGCCGCGGTCATGTCGATGCTCGGCGGTTATCCGATGGGTATCCACAATGTGGCCGAGGTGCAGCGCTTCTCCATGTTCTTGCCGGCGCCTATTCTAAGCACGATTTTGCTGGTGGTGCTCTTGCTGCCCGGCGTGAACCGCATGTTGACCGCAGGAGAGGATTGAAAACGGCGCGGCAGCGCCTGCTACGCTCCTCAGCGGGCGTTGCCTCCCCTTTTTTGCCCGATGAACGTGACAATATTCACATTGTTGACCTTACAAAGTTTATGGACTTTGTAGAAAAATAATGCTATATTGATCCCAGGTATTGTGCACGAATGCACAATAAGGCCTCTTGTGTACCCACTTTTAGTAAGGAGCGAAAAATGAAACTCTTCGATCAAGTTGTCCTGTTGCTGACTGGATTGCTTGCGGCCTACCTGGCATGGCGTTTCATCGGGCGTTACCGCCGCGAACAGGGGTTGTACGATGCGTACTATGCCCTGGGTTTCGTTGTGCTGCTGGTCTCTGGCGTCCTGCTAATCTTTGGCGGCTGGGGGTTGTTGGACTCGCCGTATGTGCTCACCGTGGCAACGCTTATCCCGCTGGGCATCTCCCTGGGGCTGATGAACCAGTACCTGCGGGCCTATAAAAAGTATTACGCCTGGTTTGCGCTCTTTGGCTTGCTGGCGATCGCGGTTTCGAGCATCAACGGGCTGGCCTTCAAAAGCGTGGCCGTGCCCCTCTTCCACGGGGTGGCGGGGCTGATCATTTTTGGCTTGCCGTTGTATCTCTGCCTGGTGAAAAAGAGCGCGCCCAAAGGCTTTGGCCTGGTGGGCGTCGGCGGCGGGCTGATTGGCATCGGCGGCATTGCCCTGGCCTTTTACAAAGCCGGCCGACCGTTGTTCGGCATTTTCACGGGCGAGTTCATTTTGATGATCCTGGCCCCCTTGCTGTTTTTGATGACGCTGGCTTTTGCTGTCGGTTTCACCCGGGAGCTGGACGCCTGACCATGTGTGTGTCCTGACGGGGCGGCGCGCTGCGGCGCGCCCCCCTGTCCGGTGACAGGAGTTGACGATGGACGCTTTGAAAAAACGCTGGCAATACCTTTTTGGTTCCACGCGCGGCCTGACCCTGGTTGCAATTGCCTTGATCTCGCTGGTGACGGCCATCTGGGGGACGCTGTCCGGCCCAATGGTCGAATGGGGTGTGCGCGATATCACCGTCCGCCTGTTGAACATGCGTTTGGTGCAGGCGGAGCGCGAAGGCCGCATTATCATGCTGTATCACACCATTGCGATGGCCGTCGTTGCCATTGAAGTTTACTTTACCACCCACCTGGTGAAGATGAAGCAGCGCGAACGCCTGACCATCAACGGCATCATCACTGTGGGTTACATCACCACCATGTTCTTTGGCCTGGGGTTTGCCTATTTTGGACGCAATTTTGCCTTTCATGGTCTCTACCTGGTGGGGTTGACGCTGATCTTTTTCGCTGGCATTTTGTTGGCGCTGGCCTTGTGGCCCTGGCGCAAGGAATATCGCCTGCCGGCGAATTCTCCCTATGCACACACCCGCAGCGGGGTAGATCTGGAGCGCGCGGCCTTTTTCACCATGGCCATTGCCTTGCTGGTTTCTGCCACCTGGGGCGCGGTCACGGGTTCGTATTGGTCGAACGGCCATGAAACCTTCCTGGCAGAAGACCTGATCCGCATTCCGCACAAGACGGCTTTGCAAAAGGCGGTCATCGGGCACTTGCACATCATGGTTGCCTTGCTGGCGGTGGGCATCACCCTGATTGTGGGCCGCTGGCTGGATTTCAAAGGCCGGCTGCACACCTGGGCCATGTGGCTGATGATCAGCGGCACCATCACCATGACGGCTGGCGCTTTGTCGGTCGTCTGGCTGGAATGGGCACATGCCATCGTTTATGTGGGGTCCGTCTTTGTAATGCTGGCGGCGCTCTTTTATGTCATCTACTCTTGGGGTGTGCTCATTCGTGAACGGCTGGCCGAGGAAGGCATTGCCAACCCCACGCTGGGGCAGAAGCTGCGCGCGCTCTTCCACGATC
>WGAD01000296.1 GCA_015489255.1 Anaerolineales bacterium
ATTTCCAGCGTCAGGCTGTCGTAGTTGGTGCTGCGCCCTACGCGCGCCGAGGAAACATCCCAGTTGACCCGCTTGACCGGGCTAAAAATGGCGTCCACCGGCAGCTCGCCGATCGGCAAATGGCCGCCGCGTTCGTTGGCCGGCCAGTAGCCGCGGCCTCGTTCGACCATGAATTCAATATCCAGGTAAGCCTTCGGATCGTCCACTGTGAAGAGGTAGAGATCGGGGTTGACGATTTCGATCTCCGGCGGGGCGATCAAATCGGCGGCAGTGACCACGCCTTCACCCCGAACTTCCAGGTGCATACGGGCGCTGCTGACGCCATGCAACTTCATGCGGATCTGCTTGACCTGCAACATGATCTGGATCACGTCTTCGCGCACGCCGGGGACATCGCTGAATTCGTGCAGCACGTCGGCAATGCGCATGGAGGTCACAGCAGTGCCTTCCAGGGAGGAAAGCAGCACGCGGCGCAGGGCGTTTCCCAGCGTGGTGCCATAACCCTGCTCCAGCGGCGCGATCACAAACATGCTGTAATTGCGCGATTCATTGACGCGCTCAATTTTCGGCATAACCATGTTACTCAAAGCCATCTCGTTCCATTCTCCCTGGTGAGCCAAATGACGCTTGCAAGAGGAGGCCGTCTTCAGCCTCCTCTTGTTTTACACGCCAAACTAGCGCGAGTAGTATTCCACAATCAATTGTTCGTCCAGGCTGCCATCGATCTCACTGCGCTCCGGCAGGCGTTCCACGCGGCCCGACAGGTTTTTCAGGTCGCGGCTGAGCCAGGAGGGATGAGTGCGGGTTTCAGCCTCGGCGGCCAAATTCTTGAAATACACCGTATCGCGCGAGCCTTCACGGACGGACACCACGTCGCCCGGTTTGAGCAGCATGGAGGCGATATCCGTGCGGCGGCCATTGACGGTAAAGTGGCCGTGGTTGACCAGCTGGCGCGCCTGTTTGCGGCTGCTGGCAAACCCCAGACGATAGACCACATTATCCAGACGAGATTCCAGGATCTGCAAGAGGGTCAAACCCGTCAGGCCGCGGCTCTTGAGGGCCATGCGATAATAGCGGCGGAACTGGCGTTCCAGCACGCCGTAGATGCGGCGCGCCCGCTGTTTGGCCCGCAGCTGGCGGGCATAGTCCGATTCGCGGCGCCGCCGACGCATGCGGCCATGGTCGCCGGGGGGATAGCTGCGTTTTTCCAGGGCGCACTTGGGGGTGTAGCAGCGTTCGCCCTTAAGGAAGAGTTTTTCACCTTCACGCCGGCACAATTTGCAGACCGGTCCAATGTATCTTGCCATATCGTTCTACCTCACCACAAAGATTAGACGCGGCGCTTCTTGGGCGGCCGGCAGCCGTTATGCGGCACCGGAGTCACGTCGGAAATGGAGCGCACTTTGATATCGGAAGCCTGGATGGCGCGCAAAACTGCCTCGCGGCCAGGGCCAGGCCCTTTGACGAAGACATCGGCCTCTTTCATGCCCATCGCCTTGGCGGCCTTCAGGGCCTGTTCAGCCGCCAAACGGGCCGCAAAAGGCGTGCTCTTGCGAGAGCCCTTGAAACCTGCCGAGCCACTGCTGCCCCAGGCAACGGTGTTGCCTTGCAGGTCGGTCACCGTTACGATGGTGTTGTTGAAAGAAGCGAATATGTGAATCTGTCCGGCGGATAAAGTCCGCTTGATTTTCTTCGCGCTCCCACGGCGCGCAGCACGAACACTTCGAGCCATAACCTGTCACTCCTGTCCTATTTCTTGGCGCCACGGCGACGACCGCGACCAGCCACGGTTTTCTTCGGCCCCTTGCGTGTGCGCGCGTTGGTGCGCGTGCGCTGCCCGTGGACGGGCAAGCCGCGGCGGTGACGCAACCCGCGATAGCAACCGATTTCCATCAACCGTTTGATGTTCAACTGCACTTCGCGGCGAAGATCGCCTTCGACCGTGTAATTTCGGCTGATGAATTCACGAATGGCAGCCACGTCCTGGTCGGTCAAGTCCTTGACGCGCGTATCCGGGTTCACCTGCGTTGCCAGCAGGATATCACGGGCGCGCGAGGGGCCAATGCCGTAAATGTAAGTCAACGCTACTTCAATGCGCTTGTTGCGCGGAAGATCGACACCTTCAATTCTTGCCATAATTCATCCTACCCCTGTCGCTGTTTATGCTTTGGATTTTCGCAGATGACGTACAATCTGCCTTTACGACGCACGATTTTGCACTTGGAACAGCGCTTGCGAACGGATGGCGAAACTTTCATCTTACCTGTTCTCCTTCTGCTGATACATAAAAGCACAGCCAAAGTTTGTATTATACTGAATCTTCCCAGTTTGTCCAGTGCACTTGCAGCCCCGACGGCCTAAAGGACAGTCAGGATGAGAGGGCCTCCTTCGGTGACCGCCACAGTGTGTTCGAAGTGGGCGGTCAAGGATCCGTCGGCAGAGACCACAGTCCACTGGTCATCCAGAACGCGCGTGTGCGGCGTTCCAATCAACACCATCGGTTCCAGGGCAATGGTCATGCCCCGGCGCAATACCAGCCCGCGCTTTGGCACCCCGTAGTTGGGTACTTGCGGCGGCTCGTGCATTTGCCGCCCCACGCCGTGGCCGGTGTATTCACGGGTCACATGGTAACCGTGGCGCTCCACATACCGCTGAATGGCAGCGGAAACATCGCCAGTGCGGTTTCCCGGCACCATACGCCGAATGCCTTCATGCAGGGCTTGTTCAGTTACGGTCAGGAGCCGTTGGGCCTCGGGGGAGATCTCCCCCACTCCGGCTGTGTAGGCCGAGTCGGCGACGAACCCTCCAAAGAGGGTGCCGCAATCTACCGAGACGATGTCGCCCTCTTTCAGCTTGCGCTTGCCCGGAATGCCATGCACCAACTCTTCATTGATACTGACGGTGATCGAAGCCGGATACGGATACGGCCCCGGGTAGCCCTTGAATGGGGAGACGGCCCCGTGTTTGCGCAGCACTTCCTCAGCAGCCGCGTTGAGGTCAGCTGTTGTCACGCCCGGTTGCAAAAGCTCTCGGGTGGCCGCCAGGGCCAGGGCGTTGATGCGGCCCGCCTCGCGCATGATGGCGATTTCTTCCGGTTTCTTGATGGTCACCCGTGGCGCCCAGACCATCAGTTGATGCCCTCCAGTGCCGCCAGGAGCACTTTTGTCACCGTTTCGATCGGCTCGGTACCATCCAGCTCGAACAAGACGCCTTTCTGACGATAGTATTCCACCAGAGGAGCGGTGTTTTGGCGATAGACCTGGATGCGGTGGCGAACGGTATCCGCCCGATCGTCCTTACGCTGATACAGTTCCGAGCCGTCGAAGTCGCACACGCCCGGCCTGGCCGGGGGGTTGAACTGCTCATGAAAGATGTGCCCGGCGGCGCGGCAAGTCCAGCGTCCAGACAGGCGCGCCACCAGGGTTTCGTCGTCAACCTGGATGAAGGGAACCAGGTTCACCCGGCTGCCGAACTCATCCAACAGTCGGTCCAGGGCCTCCGCCTGCGCCAGGGTGCGGGGAAAGCCGTCCAAAATGGCGCCTTTCTCGCAATCCGGGCGCCGCAGGCGCTCGCGGATCATGCCAATGGTGACGTCATCGGGCACCAGTTCGCCTTTTTCGGTGTATTGCTGGGCCAGGCGGCCCAGTTCCGTTTGCTGGCTGATGTTTTCCCGAAAGATGTCGCCGGTGGAAACGTGCGGCAAGCCCGTGCTTTGGGCCAGGATCTTGGCCTGCGTTCCTTTGCCCGCGCCCGGAGGCCCCAGGAATACGATATAAGACGCCATGACCAACTACTCCTTAGCGGACGAGCAGATTTTCGTCGTAGCCGTGCACTTTGAGTTCGGCTTCGATGTTGTAGAACAAGTCGCGCACAACGCCCACCACAATCAGCAGCCCGGCAGAAGAAACCAGCAAGACGCCGCCGGTGGAGGCCGCCAGCTGCGGAACCGTCAGGGTGATGAGGTAGGGCAAGATGGCAACCAACCCGAGGAACAAGGCCCCCGGCAGGGTGATACGCCGCTGTACTTTCGTCAGGTAACGCTGCGTCGGCTCGCCGCGGCTGACGCCGGGGATCTGGGCGCCCATGCGTTTCAGGTTTTCGCCGTAGTTTTGCTGGGCGAAGAGCACGTCGGTGTAGAAGAAGGTGAAGATGACCACCATCAGGAAGTACAGGATCCAGTACGTGGCGCCCTGACCGTTGAACGTGTTGTACACGCTTTGGGCAAAGGAGGCGATCCCGGGATTGCTGGAATCGAAGAAATAGGTTGCCAAAATGGCCGGGAATTGCAGGATAGCGCTGGCGAAGATGAGCGGGATCATGCCGGCCATGTTCACCATCAGCGGCATTGTCCCTTTCACCGGC
>WGAD01000297.1 GCA_015489255.1 Anaerolineales bacterium
CCATGGCCGGCGGCATGATCTGGGCCGCCCTGGCCGGCGCACTGAAGACTTTTGGCGGCGTCAACGAAATCTTTGGTGGTTTGGGGTTGAACTTCGTTGCCACAGCCCTGGCCATCTGGCTGATCTTCGGCCCCTGGAAACGCCCCGGAATCGGCTCAATGAGCGGCACCCAGCCCTTCGACGAACGGCTGTGGCTGCCCACCCTGGCAGGCTCCCGCCTCAGCCTTTGGTCTCTTGGCCTGGGGCTGCTGGCCGCGCTGGTCATCTACTATCTGCTGGGCAACACCTATTTTGGCCTGCGTCTCAAATCTGTGGGGCGCAACCGCAAAGCCGCCTACCTGCTGGGCGTCCCCACCTGGCAATACATGATGACCGCCTTCGGCATCTGTGGCGCGCTGGCGGGCATGGCCGGCTGGGTGCAGGTGACAGCCGTCTACCACCGCCTGATCCCCTCCATTTCCAGCGGGTACGGCTTCCTGGGGCTGCTGGTCGCCATGCTGGTCAACTACCAGGTGTTGGGCGGCATCCTCGTTTCGCTCTTCTTTGCCGCCATCAACATCGGCAGCATCCAGCTCCCCATCCTGCTCAAACTAGACTCCTCCCTCTCCGGCGTGCTGCAAGGCGTGCTGGTGCTCTTCGTCCTGCTCATGCAGGGCATTCGGCAAAAGATCCTTCCCTCCGCCGTGGAAAAGGAGAACTGACATGGACGCACTCATCCCGGGATTGGCGGGCGTGCTGGCGGCAGCCGCCCCTTTGATCTTCGCCGTCTTGGGCGAAACCCTGACCGAACGCGCCGGCATCATCAACCTTTCGGTGAACGGCACCGTGCTGCTCTCGGCCATGAGCGGCTTTGCCGTTGCCGTCCAAACCGATAGCCTGCTGGCCGGTTTCCTCACCGGCATGGCCGTCGGCGCCCTGATGGGCCTGATCGTTGCCTTTGGCAGCATCACCCTCAAACAATCGCAGGTCGCCATCGGCTTCGTTTTGGCCTTCATCGGACGGGACCTGTCCTATTTCCTGGGCAACCCCTTCATGGGGCTGTCGGGGCCGCGCGTCCCCTCCTGGAACCTGCCCGTCCTCAGCGAGATCCCTCTGATCGGGCCTTTGTTCTTCCAGCAAGACGCCATCACCTACCTGAGCTACGTGATGATCCTCGTCGGCTGGGTGTATATCTTCAAAACCCGGCCCGGGCTGATCTTGCAAGGGATCGGCGAGCGGCCTGCTGCCGCCTATGTGCGTGGCGCCAACGTCAACCGGCTGCGCTACCTTTACACCATCATCGGCGGCGCCCTGGTGGGCCTGGCCGGACCGGCCTACTCCCTAAGCGTGAAAGCCGGCTGGAAGGGCACCATCAGCGGCCTGGACGGCCTGGGCTGGATTGCCCTGGCCATTGTGATCTTCGGCGGCTGGAGTCCGCTGCGCGGCGCCATGGGCGCTTATCTCTTCGCCTTCCTGCAGTGGTTGGGCCTGGTGCTGCAACCCATGCTGCCCAACATCCCCTCTCAAGTTTTGCAAGTTGCGCCTTTCCCTCTGATGATCCTGGCCTTGCTCTTCGTCAACATCAGCGATACCGAATGGATGGAGCGCACGTTGGCCGGGTTGCCGGATGAAATTCGCCACAGCATCAACCGCATCTTGCGCGCGCTGCGCGCTGCGCCCCCGGCCTCCCTGGGCGTTCCCTTCGATACGGAGTAAAAGATGCCCGAAAAATACCTCGGCTACCGGTGCAGCCACTGCGGAAAGGACTTTGTCCCCCGCCCCATTCTCTACACCTGCCCGGAAGACGGGCACAACCTGGACGTGCTGCTCGACTACGACGAAATACGACGCAGCAACAACCCTGCTAGCCTCCTGCATTCGCAGGAGGATTCCATCTGGCGCTACACCCCTTTGCTGCCCGTCAGCCGCCCGCAAGAATCGCAAGACACCCCCCTGGGAGCCGTCGGCCACACCCCTACCTACCGCCTGGATCGGCTCGGTGAACGCCTGGGCGTCGATCTGTGGCTAAAGGATGAAAGCGGCAACCCGACGGCCTCGTTCAAGGATCGCGCCAGCGCCATTGTCGTCGCCCGGGCCATTGACATCGGTGAGCGCGTCATCGTTACTGCCTCCACAGGCAACGCCGGCGCCGCCCTGGCTGGCATGGCCGCTGCCGCCAACCTGACCGCCGTCATCTTCGTGCCGCGCAACGCCCCGCAAGCCAAGATCGCCCAGCTGCGCATCTTCGGCGCCCGCATTTCCCTCATCGACGGCAACTACGATGCCGCCTACGAGGCCTCTTTGGAGGCGTCGCGCTCCTTCGGCTGGTATAACCGCAACACGGGCTACAACCCTTTCACCACCGAAGGAAAAAAGACCGCCGCTTTTGAGATCTGGGAATGGGCGCACCGCCGGGGAATCACCCGCCCGCTGACCCTTTTCGTGCCCGTCGGCGATGGCAACATCATCAGCGGGCTGTATAAAGGCTTCTACGACTTGCAACAACTTGGTTGGCTGGAGGCCATCGGCGGGATGCCGCGCCTGATCGGCGTCCAATCCGCAGAGTCGGCGGCCATCTTCCAGGCTTTTCACGCCAACACGGGGCGCATCACGCCAGTGGAAGCCCGCACCCTGGCCGATAGCATCGCCGTAGATATGCCCCGCGATGGATACCGCGCCATCCGCGCCATGCGCAAAAGCGGAGGAACCTGCCTCCAGGTAGAAGACCAGGCCATTTTGCAAGCCATCGCCG
>WGAD01000298.1 GCA_015489255.1 Anaerolineales bacterium
AGTAAGCCGTCTCCCAATCGTTGACCACCATCAGGCCGTTTGCGCGCAGTTGCGCCCAATAATCCAGATACCCATCCTCGCCAAAGTGCGCCACCGTAGCCAGCAAAAAGGCCAGCCCGGGCGAGGAGGTGGCCGGGTTTTCCACCACCAGCAAACCGGCGTATTCGGGGCGCGTCAGGTCTTCCAGCGATTGCGGCAAGGGCAAGTCGTGGTCGGCAAAGTAGGCTTTATCGTAGTTGATGCACACATCGCCGTAATCCACCGGCAACACACGGTAGCTGGCGTCCAGCTGAAATTCTTCTGGAATCTCGGCCAACAAGGGCGATTGGTAGGGTTCAAAAATATCGGCTTCCAAAGCGCGCGAGAGGAAGGTGTTGTCGACGCCGTAGAAGACATCGGCCAACGGCGCCCCTCGTGACAGAATGGCTTTGTTCAACGCGGCACCCGTATCGCCAGATTTGAGGAAAACGACTTTAACCTGGTGTTCGGCCTCAAAAGCCGCGATGACCTCGCTACTCACTTCGAAAGAATCGTGCGTCATTACCGTCAAGACGGGTTTTTCTTCTGGCGCGGGTTGCGCGCTGCAAGCGGCCAGCGCCAAGGACAGGAAAGCCAGAACAAACCATAAACGCTTCATCTTGTCTCTCTCCTTTCAATCGGATGCGGTAGCAACGGAACGGTGGTGCAAACAGAGCAACAGGCCGGCGCTCAACCGCACCTGCGCCCGAGAAGCGATCAGCTGGTTGCTGATGCCACGCGAGCGGTGCGCCAACAACGTTTCATTGTTCAGCGGCCAGCGCAACCCGCGCGTGGTGATCCCGTGGACATCGCCCTGCCAGGGCAGGAGGGAAACCCTCTCCCCCGCCGCCCCCAGGATCTCCGCCTGCCGCCGGATGAAAAAGGCCTCCTGAAGGCCGTCATCCGCCCGAACGTCCAGCGAGGCCAGCCGTGGGGCGGCCAACAAGGCCAGGTTGCCCAGGGTTTGGTCCAGGCGTCCGCCCAGGGCACCAACGACGATGATGCGCTGCGGCGCAAATTCCAGCGCACAAGCCAGGGCCAGCTCCAGGTCGGTCTCGTCTTTGTCGGTCGGGTAGGGGCGGATTTCCACGCCCTCGGCAGCCAGCCGCTCCACTTGTCGGGCCGGGGTGGAATCCAGATCGCCGATCAGGATATCGGGCAGCAGGCCGAGTGCCGCGCAATGGCGGCTGCCACCATCGGCGGCGATCAGACGGGCGGCAGGCGGCACCACCCGCCGCGCCGCAGCGCGATTGCGCATCTTGCCATTGGCAAAAATCACCACTGTAGACATCGTCACACCTCACGAATGGCGGCCAACAAAAAACACCCTCGCCGTTGGAGGATGTGTTGAAGATGGCATCCCTCCGCCGGCATTACCCGGATCAGGTTCGGCGGGTCGAAGGCTGCGGCCTTCCTCTCAGCCTGCGCTGCACAGGCTCCCCGTTCAGTTGTCTGCGGCCAGTGTACCGCTGCTAACCGCCAATGTCAAGATCGTTCAGCGCACGCGGCGTTTCCATTCATCCTTCAGCTGCAACTCGCGCGGGCTATCGCCCGATTCCAGGGCCAGAAAATCTGCCAGCAAGCGGTTGAAGCGCACGCTTTGGTCGAGCATCGGGAAGTGCCCGCTTTCTTCCAGGATAATTTGATGGAAGTTGTAACGCATCGTATCTTCGAAATCCGGCAGCGGGGCGATCAAGGGATCGTGCTCGCCGTGGACGAAGAGCGAGGGGATGCGTATCTCGCGGAACCGCGCCCAAAAGAAGGTATCTTGTTGCAGGCGGGCATACGATTCGCTGACTGCTAGCGGGTCTTGCTTGGGCAGGTCCATGCGCACGGGAGCAAAAATTTCATTGTCCGGCGCCAGCCAATCGGCCAGGAGTTGCAAGTCTTCCTCGCCCAGGCGGGGGTCGATCGCATCCGCCGATAGCGGCGCAGCGACCAACAACATGCGATCGACGCTGTCTGGGAAGGTGAGGGCATAATACATGGCAACCAGCGCGCCCAAGCCATGCCCCACAAGCGCCACCCGCCCGATGCCCATCTCGGCAAAGAAGTTCTTTAGCAATTCAGTCTGTCGCGGGACGGTGTAGCGGTTCTCCACGTGGGGAGAATCGCCAAAGCCCCACAGATCAAGGGTGTAGGCGCGGTATGAGGTTGAGGTGACCTGCATGGCCGAAATCCAATAACGCCAGGACCCCAGCCATCCATGCAAGAAGATGACGGGGCGTCCGCGTCCTAGGACTTCGTAGTGCACCAGTTGCGTATCTAACAAAATGGCACTCATGCAGAATGATTACTTTCCATATTTCGCCAGAATTGTACGCACCCGCTCGATCAGTTGATCGGGCGCGAAAGGCTTCAGCAGGTATTCTTCCGCGCCAGCCTCCAAACCTTCTTTGATCTCCGCTTCTTGCCCTTTGGCAGACAGAAAAATGACCGGGATATGCTGGACTTTGGGGTCTGCCTTGATGGCCCGGCAGGCTTCGTAGCCGGTCATCTTGGGCATACGCACGTCCATCATGATCAAATCGGGAACTTCGCGGCGCACGGCGTCCAACGCCTCGGCGCCATTGGAAGTTGGAACGACTTCGAAACCGGCAAAGCGCAGAGTAAACGCGATCAATTCCCGAATGTCGGGTTCGTCTTCAGCAATTACGATTTTTGGCATGTCTCTAGGCTTCCTCTTTTTGGTACACAGGGATGGTAAAGGAAAAAGTGCTTCCCTGCCCGAGCACGCTTTGTACCCAGATCTCACCCTGGTGCATGTTCACCAGCTGCCGAGTCAGGGCCAGCCCCAGGCCGGTGCCGGCAGTTGCCAGAACGAAGGGGTGTTCGCCCCGGTAGAAACGCTCAAAGATGCGTTCCTGGTCTTCCGGTGCGATCCCAATGCCGGTATCCTCCACGTCCACCTGGAGGAAGTCTTCGTTCGGGCGATGGATGCGGATCGTCACAGAACCATCTTCCGGGGTGTAGCGGAAGGCGTTTTCCACCAGGTTCGCCAGGATCTGGCGCACCCGATCGGGGTCGCCGGCCGCTGCCGGCAGGTCGTCTTCCGCTTCCACGTGGAAGTGAATGGGTTTTTGTTCCTGCACGCTGCGCTGCTGAACTTCATCCACCACAGTGTGGGCCAGGTCTGGCAGGTGTACGGGTTGGATCTCCAGGGCGACCTTGCCTGCTTCGATCTGGGAAACATCCAGCAGATCGTTCACCAGCACGTTCAGGCGCACAGTGTTTTCTTTGATGATTTCCAGGAAGTGCTGCTGGTTCTCGTTCAAGGCGCCGGCTGCGCCCATCATCAACAAATCCACATAGCCGCGAATGGAGGTCATCGGGGTACGCAATTCGTGGCTGACCGTGGCGACAAACTCCGATTTCAGCCGGTCGACCTCCACCTCGTAGGTAATATCGCGAATGATAGAAACCGTGCCGATGAACTCACCATCGGCTACCACCGGCGCCAGGTTGACAAAGATGATGCGGCCATCGTCCAGTGTCAATTGTTCTGCGTATGTTCCCGTTTCCTGGTAAGAAGCCGGATTTTCAGACCAGGAACGGATGGTCTGAATCCAGACAGCGGCGGTTTTGCCAAAGCGCTGGGCAAAGGCGTCCAATGCCTGGCCGAGGATATCTTCCTCGTCCACGCCCAAAATTTTCAATGCCGATTCGTTGACGAATTCGATACGGTTGGAGACATCCGTCACCACAACGCCATCGGCCACCGAGGCCAGAATGGCCGCGCGGCGGCTGGCTTCCAGCCGCTGCTCGCGGGCGGCCTTCCCCATCTGCTCCGATTGTTCGCTAATCAGCTGGTAGAGGGTGGCGTTGTTGATGGCGATGCTCACCTGGCTGGCGATGGCTTCGGCAATATTGAGCTGGTCCTGGGTAAAGTAAGCCGGGTCACGATGATACATGAGCAACACGCCGAGCAATTCTTCTCCGATCTTCATCGGCACGGCGATGGCGCTGCGATGCTCGGCACCAGAATTCGGGTTGGGAACCCAGCGTGGGTCCTCGTATAAGTCGTACACCAGCGTACTCTTGCGGTTTTTCAAGACCCAACCGGCTAACCCTTCTCCCGGACGGAGAGCCAGGCCCTCTTCCGGCGGGTTTAATTCATTGGCTACATACCCATAACCGGCACGGTAATGGAGGCGGCCATCGGCGGGATCGAGCATCATGATCGTTCCTTGTTCGGCGCCAATAGCTTCGTGCAACAGCTCCAGGGTGCGCCGCAGCGAGTGCTCCAGATCGAGGCTGGAGGAAACTTCTGTAAATGCCTTGAGCAAGAATTCCGTATGCCGTCGCGCGGCGTCCAGTTCGGCGGTGCGCTCGATCACGCGTGCTTCCAGATCTTCCGTCAGCTGATTGAGCTGCGAGAACAATTGCGCATTGTTGATGGCCACCGCGGCCTGGTTGGCCAGCGTCATCAGCAAGTTGAGGTCTTCCTCCGTGTATGCGTTTTCCTGATAGCTCTGGACCGAAAGCATCCCGCGCGGACGACCGCCCAGCACCAGCGGAACAGCCAGGATAGAATTGGGGTGCCCGCGCGAGCCAAAGGTCACACCATCCTGGGCGCCCGGCTCATTGGCGTCTTGCAACATCAGCGGACGCCCTTCGCGGATCACCCGACTGCTCAATCCCTCGCCAAAGGGGATGCGTGTGGGCGGAATGCGCTGGCTACCTTCCATGATGAAGACGCCTTCAATTTCTTCCGCCTCCTCATCCAGCAGGGAAATCACGAAAGCCTCCGTCGGCATCAATTTTCCCACCGCCCAATGGAGCGTTGAATATACAGTTTCCAGGTCGAGGCTGGCGCTGATATCCGTACTCACCTGGTTGAGGATGTTCAGGCGGTCGGCAGTACGCACAACGGAATCGTACAGGGAAGCATTCTGCAACGCGATGCTAGCCTGGTTGGCGATGGTGCGCATCAATTCCAGTTCATCAGGGCCAAAGATATCGCGCGAGGGCACCTGAATCAGCAAGGCGGCTTGCACACGGTCTTCCCAGGAGAAAGGAACGACCAACGCCACAGGAAAATCGGCGGGCAGAATATCGTGCAGAGGGGCAAAATCCGGATCCGTGTGCACATCTTCACGCACCAGCAAACCGCCCGAGGCCGCAACCCGTTCGAAGAGCGGGGCTGCTGGCAGCGTCTGCGGCAATTTGCGCGCCGTCGCCGGCAGCGATTGCGTCCAAACGGGCCGCTGGGCATGGTCGAACTCCACCAGGTAGATGCGGCCTCCTTTGCAAATGCTCATCAGGCCGCGCATGGTCAAGGAATAGATTTTCTCCTTGTCCAGCAAACTGCTCAGGGAGGCCGAAAACTCGTTCAGTAGCGCCAGGCGCTCGGAGCGATCGGCCAACTCGGAGGCGCGCAAAACGCTTTCTTCGTACAAACGAGCGTTTTGCAGGGCGACCGAAACCTGGGCGGCAAAGTTGTTTGCTAGCTGGATGTATTCGTTCCGGTAGAAAGCCGCTTCGTGTTTCTCCAGGGCAAAAACGCCCTCCACCTGCCCGCCAATAATCAACGGCACGCCCAACCAAGAGAGGTTAGGATTGTCCACAAAAGAGGGGAAACGATCGTCCTCGCGCACGTCGGCAATGGCAATGCTCGTGCGCTGGCGGATCATCTCGTGCAACAATTGGCTGTCGGTAATTGCCACCTGCAGGCCGATGCGTTCTTCGTTGTTTTCAAAGCCATCGGCGGCAGCTACCCGCATGGTATCGCCATCGCGCAGCCAGAAGATGGCCGTATCGTAAGGGACGATGGCCTGCAAAGAGGGCAGCAATTGATCGACCAGCGCCTGGCGGCTGAGGCTGGCGCCCATCTGAACGGAAGCCTGATACAACCCCTGCAACCGGCCCACGCGTTCCTGAGCGGCATTGACCAGCCGATAGTTCTCCAACGCCAGGGCCATTTGGCGGGCGAGGGAATCGAGCAGGGCTTCGTCCTGGGCGGAGAAAGCGCCGGGCGCGTTGAAATTGTCCAGCATGATCAGCCCCAGCAGGCGATCGCTGGTGCGAATTGGCACCAGCAAAGAAGCCAGGGGCAACCGCCCTCCAACACCGTTCTGATAGCGCATCAATTTATCGACGCTGAAGTCGTATTCCGCGGCGAAATTCAATTCGTCGATCCGCCGTGCGCGCCCCTGAGCGAACACACGCCCTGGCAAGGCTTCCTGCCGGGCATAGGTGATCGTCCGCATAATCTCATCGTTCGAATAACCGGAAACCGCTTGCGGCACCAATTCGCCGCGCGATTCGTCCCACAGGAAGACGACCCCGGCGTGCGCTTCGTTGATGACTTTTTTGGCGTTGTTCAGCAAGACCTGAACCC
>WGAD01000299.1 GCA_015489255.1 Anaerolineales bacterium
GTCTTCGACGGCCAATTGACCAACCTCTCCGCCTTTGGGCGCACCCTGGCCGGGTTCGGTCTCTTTTGCCTGACGGCCAGCGCGGTATATCTCTTCAACGACTTGAACGATATCCAGGCCGACCGCCAGCACCCAACCAAACGGCTGCGGCCTATCGCCTCCGGCGACTTGCCCCTGCCGATCGCACGCGCTGCCGCCCTGGGCTTTGCCTTCATCGGTCTGTTCGGCGGCTGGCGCCTTTCCCCCCATTTTGGGTTGGTGCTCCTGACCTACATGCTGCTGATGATGGCGTATTCGCGCTGGCTCAAGCACATCCCCATCCTGGATGTCCTGATCATCGCCGCCGGGTTCGTCCTGCGGGTCCACGCCGGCGTCACCCTCATCCGGGTACAACGCTTCTCGCCCTGGCTCTACATCGTCACCACCCTGCTGGCGCTCTACCTCGGCTTTGGCAAGCGGCGCGCCGAGCTCAGCCTGCTGGAACACGCCGCCGACGCCCACCGACGCGTCCTTTCCGGCTACAGCATCCCCCTGCTGGATCAATACATCACCATCGTCAGCAGCACAACCATCGTTTCCTATGCTTTGTACACCTTCTCCGCCCCCAACCTGCCCGCCAACCACACCATGATGCTCACCATCCCCTTCGTCATCTACGGCATCTTCCGTTATTTGTATCTGGTGCAAATGCAGCAAGGCGGCGGAGAACCGGAAGAAATCCTGCTCACCGACCGCCCCTTGCAAACGGCCATCCTCCTCTGGGCGGCCAGCGTGCTGCTCGTTCTCTACGGAAACCCCTGATGTCTCAGGCCAGCGCCCCCGGCAAGATCATCCTCTTTGGCGAACACGCCGTGGTGTACGGACAGCCAGCCCTGGCCGTCCCAGTGACGCAGGTCCAGGCCCGGGTGTTCGTGCGCGCTGCGGCGCGCCCGGGATGTCGCCTGCTGGCCCCGGACGTTCACCTGCAGGCCGATCTGGAAACGCTGCCCCCCGATCACCCTCTCCGACGAGCCATCAGCCTCACCCTGGACGCCTTGCAACAGCCTCCCCTGCAAGGCGTTGAGATCGAAATCACCTCCACCATTCCGGTCGCCTCCGGGCTGGGGTCGGGCGCCGCCGTCAGCGTGGCCCTCATCCGCGCCCTGTCCGCCCATCTGGGCCAGCCGCTGCCCGCCGAAACCGTCAACGCCCTGGCTTACGAAGTGGAAAAGATTCACCACGGCAGCCCCTCCGGCATCGACAACACCGTCGTCACCTACGCCCAACCGGTCTGGTTCGTGCGCGGCCAGCCCGTGCAGCGGCTCTCCATTCGGGCGCCTTTCACGCTGGTCATCGGCGATACCGGCATCCCCGCCCCCACGAAGGAGGCCGTGGCCGACGTGCGGCGATTGTGGCAATTCGACCCGCAACGATATGAACGCATCTTCGCCGCCATCGGCGGCCTGACGCGCAGCGCCCGCATGGTATTGCGCCGCTGCGCTCCGCACCAACTCGGCCCACTGATGAACGAAAACCACGCCCTGCTGCGCGAACTGACCGTTTCCTCGCCGGAACTCGAAGCCCTGATCGCCGCAGCCCGGGAAGCCGGCGCATTGGGGGCCAAGCTGTCCGGCGGCGGGCGCGGAGGCAACATGATCGCCCTGGCAACGCCGCAAACCGCGCCGCAGATCGCCGCCGCCTTGCGGGCCGCCGGCGCCCGGCAAACACTCATCACCACCGTGCGCTAACCCCGCGCCGGGCACAAAATAACGGCGGGGAGGGGCTCCCCGCCGTTGCAACGTCCGGCAACAATTGTTGTATAGAAAACGGGGGCTACTGGCTGACGACGATCGTCGTGCCGTCGCTATCGCCATCCGGATCGGCGTTGGCGGCTGCATCATAGAAATACCCCGCCGCCGACACATTGTCCACTGTAAAGGTGATGCTGGATGTGCTGCGCGTTTTGGCAGAAGTCAGGGTGCAATAACCGCTGGCATCCGTCAGGCAGCTGCCCGTGCCGCTCACCGCGCCGCCCCAGGTCCCGCTGACGGTGGCATTGGCCACCCCGGCGCCGTTGGCATCGGTCACCAACACGGTAACGTTCGCCACCCAGTTCGGGCCGCCGGCTGCCGCTGCCACGCCATCCAGATCGGCCACGTGCATAGCCATTTCGGTGTCTCCGCCGCCGCCGGAACTGCCCAGGTAGGCGATGGCATCTGCCGCCTGCACCAGGCCAAAGCCATAAGAATCATCGCGGCCAGCCGTGCCCAGATCGTAAGCGGTGGCGGCCAGGGCATCGCGGATATCCTGGTTGGTGGCCGTCGGTGCTGCGCTCCAAACCAGCGCCGCCACTGCCGAAACGTGCGGCGTAGCCATGGAGGTGCCGTCCCAGGCCGCATAACCGCTGGCGGGCTGGATGAACTCGCTGGAAACCGTGGCGCTAAAGCCCAGTTTGTTCGCCACCAGGAACTGGCCGTCTGCCTGGCTCAGGCTGATGGCAAGGATATTGGAGGTATTGCCGTCGCCCAGCGTGCCGAAGAAATTGCCCGGCTCGTTGTTGTAAATGACAGCCGCCACGCCGCCGCTGTTTTGCACATTCATCACCTTGTCGTAGAAGGAGATGTCGCCGCGCTCGCAGAGCACAATGGCGCCGCTCCAGTTCCCCGTGCTGGTGCACAAACCGCCGTCCACCAGTGCGCCGCTGGCCGTACCGCGCGCCGCGTATTCAATGTGATTGGCGTCATAATCCACACCGTCCACGGTCAGAGCGTTGATGTCCAGGTACGGCAGCGTGCTCAGCACCGCCACCCCCGGCGCCGCCAGTTCCACCTGGTCGTTCTTTTGGGAGAAATCGGCCACCGTCATCGTTTCGTCGATGGCCGCCACCGACACCACCGAATCGTAAGAAGCGGGATAGGAATACCCCGTGGTGCCATCGTTGCCTGCAGCGGCAATGGACAAGACGCCCTGGGCATAATAAGAATCGAAGGCGCGCTCTTCCAGTTTGCTGAAGCGGCTGCCGCCCAGGCTCATGCTGATAATTTGGGCGCCCGCGCTGACGCAGTGGTCGGCCGCATCCACCAGCGTGGACGAATACGCCCAGGCGCCGTCATCGCCAAACACGCGCACAATGTACAGGTTGGCCGTGCCCGGCAACACGCCAACCACCCCCAGCGCGTTGTTCATGGCCGTCATCGTCCCAGCGACATGCGTCCCGTGCCCCAGGCCGTCTGTGTCCCATCCGCCGACGATGTCGGTATAACCGCCGATCACATTCACACCCTGAATGTCTTCATGCTCCACATACAGGCCGGAATCGATGATGCAGAGGGTCAGGCTGTCTCCCACAGGAGCGCCGGCGTCCACCGCCCCATCACGGTCCACATCCCAGACATCGCGGGCCTGCACCATGTCGACCCCGTAAGGCACGGTTTGGCCGTTGGCATCCACCGTATCCGCCGCCGGGGCCGCCGCGGCGGACGGCATGGCTGCGATCGGGTAGCGAATGGCATCTTCCTCAATGGATACGACGTTGGGATTATTCTGCAAACCGTTCAACGCCGCCTCAGGCACCGTCACAGCGAAGGTGTTGAAGCGATCGAAGGTGTAGTGGAATTGTGCGCCAGCGCTGCGCAACGCGCCTTCCACGGCCCCCCGGGTACCCGGCTGGAATTCAACCAGCACCCTCACCTGCGCGTTGTTGCCGGCAGCCAGGCTGCGCGAAAAACCAAAGGCAGAAAACATCATGGCCGCGATCACAAACAAGGCCATCAACAAACGGGTAGAGCGTTTCATTTCTCCTCCATAACGTGAGCCGGGCGTCGCTTGCCAGAGAACGCCATGTCATGCAAAACCCCAGCATGACATGGCAAACAACATTCTCTATAACCTGAATTGCGG
>WGAD01000300.1 GCA_015489255.1 Anaerolineales bacterium
GACGACGGATTGCGCCTAGAAACGCAAATCTTCGACGCACAGTTGCGCCCGCGGGCGGTCAGCCGCCCGTTGACCGCCCGCCTGGAACGCATCTCCTGGGCCTACGAAACCATGTCCGGGCGCTGGGTGGAAGAAACCAGCCTGATAGAAGAACGCACCTTGACGACCGATGCCAATGGCCATGCAACGCTTCACTTTGCCCCGGAAAAAGGCGGCCTCTACCGGATCACGGTTTCTGGCGCCGGCACGATCAGCCAGGTGCAAAGCTGGGTCAGCGGCAGCGGTTTTTCGCTGGGCGCCGACACCTCGTTCACCTTGCCGCTGCAAACCGACAAAACGCAATACGCCCCCGGCGAGGAAGCCCGCATCTTCATCCCCAACCCCTTCGGCGAGCGCGCCCAGGCCCTGGTTTTGCTGGAGCGCGGCCAATTCCACGGTCAGGAACGGCTGACCCTGCCGCCGGAGGGGATGTTCTACACGTTCACCATCCGCGATGAACACGCCCCCAACATCTTCGTGGATGTGACCCTGATGGCCGCAGACTACAAGACCGCCCAGGGTTACCTGGAACTGGAAGTTGAACCGCGCGCGCAAACCCTGCGCGTGAGCCTGCTCGCAGCGCCCCGGCAAGCCCAGCCCGGGGAAACCGTCACCTTGCAGCTGCGCGTCACCGATGAAGCCGGCGCCCCCGTGGAGGGACGCTTCTCTCTCGCACTGGTAGACCTGGCTGTCCTGGCGCTCAGCGCCTCCAACGCCCCCGATATCGTCACTGCTTACTATGCGCCCGCACTGTTGGGCGTTAAGCAAGGCATCAGCGGCACCCGCCTGGCCTCCCGCTTCGACCAATTCTTCTCCCCCGGCGGGCTGGGCGGAGGCGGCGGCCCAGGCGCCCCCCTCATAGATGTGCGGCAAGATTTCCGCGACACCGCTTACTGGAACCCGCTGGTGGAAACCAACGCCGAGGGCCTGGCACAGGTGACGTTCACCCTGCCAGATAACCTGACGACCTGGGCCCTGACAGTGCGCGGCCTGACGCAAGATACCCGCGTGGGCGAGACCAGCGCCGAGCTGACCGTTTCCAAACCGCTCCAGGTGCAGCCCGTCGCCCCGTCCTTCTTCGTCGTTGGCGACCGTGCAGCCATCTCCGCACTCGTCTTCAACAACACCGATCAAGACCTCCCCGAAGTGGAAGTGAGCCTGCAGCCGCTCCACTTCCTGCTCGATGACCCTGCCGCAAGCACGCAAACCGTCTCCATCCCCGCCCACGGGCGGAGGCTGGTTACCTGGTGGGGGCAGGCCGATTCCGCCGATTTCGTCAGCTTGCTGTTCTCAGCCAGCGGCAGCGGCTACACCGACCGCACCCTCACCGAGCCGGATCGGCTGCCCGTGTACGCCTACCTGCGCCCGCAGACCTTCGTCACCGCTGGCGTGCTGACCGCCGCCGAAAGCCGCACCGAGGTCGTCAGCCTGCCGCCAGATGCCGACCCTCAATTCGGCAATCTGCGCATCCAGGCCGCGCCCACCCTGGCCGGAACGCTGCTGCCCATCTTGCAAGACCGCCCGCCAGCGGATGAAAACGATCTCCTCCTCGTCCAGGCATACGATTGGGTCATGCGCCTGAGCCTGGCCCGCGCCCTGCAAGAGGCCGGTTACCCGCAAACCCCGCCGCCCGCCGATGCCGCGTTCCTGGAACGCCTGCGCGCCGCCCAGCGACCAGACGGTTCCTGGGCCTGGTGGGAGGGCGCCGAGCGCGGCAACTTCCGCCTGACGGTTGACCTGCTCACCGTCCTCGTCCTGGCGCAGAACAACGGCGTCTCCGTGCCCGAAGAAATGCTGCTGGGCGCGCGCTCCTGGATCGACGAGCGCGTCGGCGCCCAGCCGGATACCGGCCCCGGGGTCTCCATCGAAGAACTGGATACGCTCGCCCAAATCGCCTGGCTGCGGTTTTACACCGGTGGCATTAGCTCCCGCGTCACCGGCGATCTCTTCGCCGCCCGCCAGCGCCTTTCTCCCCGTGGTAAGGCTTTTCTAGCGATGCAGATTGCCGCACACGCGCCCAACGATCAATCGCGGGCTTTGCTCAACGACCTCCAGGCCGAGGCCATCTATTCCGCCAGCGGCGCCTATTGGTCCAGTGGGGGCACATCCTGGCTGAGCGATGAAACCCTGCTCACCACCGCGCTGGCCACCTGGGCGTTGGCCAGCGCCGATCCGGCCAGCTCCGTGCTGCCCGAGGCTTTGCGCTATCTCCTGTACAACCGCCGCCAGAGTGACGACCGCGCCTACGCCTACCAGGACGCCTGGATCGCCCTGGCCTTGACTGCAGCCATGCAGTCCAGCGGCGAACTCAGCGGAAACTTCCAATATGCCGCCGAATTGAACGCCGTCCCCGTGCTGAAAGGTCAGGCATCCGGCCCCGCCAGCTGGGACGGCGCCCTCAGCGAACTGCCGGCCAGCGCGCTCAACCCGCTCGTTCCCAACGCCCTCACCTTCTCGCGCCAAGACGGCCCCGGTCGGCTCTACTACCGCGCCGACCTGACGATCTACCAGCCGGCGGAAACCGTCTCCCCCATCAGCCGCGGGCTGACGTTGACCCGCGCCTACTACGACGCCCGCTGCGCTGCCGATTGCGAACCCTTATCCGCCGCCCAGGTCAGCGGCAGCGACCTGGTGCGCGTCCAACTGACCCTGACTCTGCCAGAAAACGCCAGTCACATCCAGGTGGAAGACTACCTGCCCGCTGGCGCACAAGCCGTTGATGTCAGCCTGCGCACACAGGCCGCGCTGGCCGGCGACCTGCGCGCCTGGGAAAACGATTGGAGCTGGTTCCGTTTCAGCAATCCGCGCATCTACCCGCAGCGCGTCCACTGGACGGCAGAATTTTTGCCCGCCGGAACGTACACGCTCTCCTACCTGCTCACGCCAGTCATCCCCGGTGAATTCCGTCTCCTTCCGGCCCGCGCCTGGCTAACGTATTTCCCGGATGTTCAGGCTTCCACCAGCGGCGGCCTGTTCACCATCACCCCCTGACCAGAGGAGCCTCATGTCGTCGTTCATTAAACCGGATTACGAACGCAACAACTTCTCTCTCCTGCCGGAACTGGTGCGCAGCCTGCTGACCGGCGCGCCGCGCCCAGCCATCGATCTCGCCTTGCCGCGCCAACGCTACGATCGCGTGGTCGTCATGCTCATCGATGCCTTCGGCTGGCGCTTCCTACCAGCAGCCCGCCGCAAACACCCTTGCCTTTCCGCCGCCCAAAGCCTGAAGATCACCGCCCAATTTCCCTCCACCACCTCCGCCCACGTCACCACCTGGCACACCGGGCTGCCCGTCGGTCAACACGGGCAATTCGAATGGCAGTACTACGAACCCGCCGCCGACGACATCATCACCCCCTTGCTCTTCTCCCACGGCGGCACCATCACCCGCGATCGGCTCTGGTCTTACGGGTTGCGCCCGCAAGACCTGTATTTCTTTCACCCTTTCTACCAACACCTGGCACAAGAAGGCGTTCAAGCGACCATCTTGCAGCCCCGCGCCTACACCCCGGGCACCTACACCGATTTTATGTACCGGGGAGCCCAAGCCCAACCCTACAAAACCCTGGCCCACGCGCTAACCTTCATCCACCGCTGGCTGCAAGAAAGCCCCGCCCCGGCCTACCTGGCCTTTTACTATGCCCAAATAGACAGCATCTGTCATCATTTCGGGCCGAATGCGCCCGAAACTCAAGCGGAGATCGATTTGTTCTTCCAGGCCCTGGACAGCTTGCTCCTCGGCCAACGGCGGCAGGGAAAGGGGCACAACCTTCTCCTGCTCACCGCCGACCACGGGCAAATGGAAGTCAGCCCGGAGGAAACCCTCTACCTCAACGAACAGGAGGCCTTCGCCGCACTCCTGCCGCTGCTGCGGCGCAACCGGCGCGGCGAGATTCTGGCCCCCGGCGGCTCCCCGCGCGATATGTTCCTCTACCTGCGCCCAGGCGCGGTGGACGAGGCGGAAGCGATCTTGCAAGCCGGCCTGGGCGAATGGGGAGAAGTCCGGCGTGTGGATGATCTGATCACGGCTGGCTACTTCGGCCCGCAAGTCAGCGACCGCTTCCGCCAGCGGGCGGGCGACCTGGTGCTGCTGGCAGCCCCGCGCAAAACCATCTGGTGGCACGAACCCGGGCGCTACCAGCAAACCTTCTACGGCCATCACGGCGGCCTCTCTCCGCAGGAGATGGAAATCCCGATCCTGGCCTGGGAAGTCTGAACCCTCCTGCCGCACAAAAAAGAGACCGTCCGTCGGCGGTCTCTTTTGCCTTCAGCGTCCGGCCCGGCACTCGTCGCAAGGGCAAAGGGCGCGCAAATAATGCCAGTTGTAAATCCCGTCGTCGTGGTAATCTCCCCAGGCGATGGTAAGGCCATAAGCGCCCGTCTGGTACACATCGGCGATCTCCAGTTGGGGGCCTGCTGGCAGCGAGGTGTGCATTTCAAAAACCTGCGGATCAGGCTCCGGCCCCATGTTTTCGTGCCCTCCCCGGCAAGAAGCGCAAGGACAGCCCGCCCGCAGCAGGGAAAACGGATAGGCGCTCACATGCCCATCTTCCCAGGTCACCGTCATCACACGTTTTTCACGTTCTACTTTGATCGCGGTAGGTCGAATCGTCATGGTGTTATTACCTCCAGATATCGAGCCGCAGCCCAGCCGCTGCGGTTTTCGTCATAGGGTGAAACCAGAAACCACCAGGTGTACCCATCGGCAATCGCCGGGCCCTGGCGTACCTCATAGATCTCGCCATCGAAGCCCAAAAAGAGCGGTGTCCCATCCAGGCCAGGGGCAGCGCGCAGTCGTAACCCGTCTCCACCCGTGCCGCTGATCTGCACATACGCGCCGATCGTCGCCTGCCCGGGCAGAGCGGTCGCTGCTGCATCGGCGCCTGTCGTCGGCGTGGCAGCCAGCCCGGGGGTGGAGGTCGGCGCCGGCAAAAGGGTGACCGGCGGCGTCAGGGGGACGGGCAACGGTGCCGTCGGCCACATCTGCCACAAGAGGAGGCCGGTCGCCGTCACCAGGGCCGCAACGCCCAGAACCAGGGCGGCTTCTCGCAGCCTACGGGCAGACACGGTCATCCTCATGCCGGCAACAGGAAAAAGGCCAGCGCCAGGATAAAGTACACCGCCAGCAGCGTCGCGCCCTCCAGCCAGGAAGATTCGCCATCGAAAGAAACCAAAGCGGCGATCAACACCCCGGCCAGCAAAGCCAGCAGTTCAAACTGATTGAAGATCAGCTGCAAAGGATGCCCCAGCGCCAGGCTGATGAAGACCAGCAAAGGCGCAACCAGCAAAGCAATTTGCAAACTAGAAGAAACGGCGATCTCCACGCTCAACGTCATGCGGTTTTGCCCGGCCATGCTGATCGCCACCAGGTGCTCCGCCACATTGCCGATCAACGGAACCAGGATGACGCCGATGAAAAACTCCGACAACCCCAAACGAACTGTCGCCGCCTCGATCACCTGCACCAGCGTTTCACTCATCCAGACCACCCCCAGGGTGGACAGGGTCAACACGAAGATCGCCTGCTTCAGGCTCCAGTGTGCGGCGGCGCGGGCCGCTTCGCCTGCCGGAGGTTCCGCCGGGTCTTGCCGGGCGGCCAGCAACCCCAGCCCATACAACACAATCATCACCACGGCCACCCCCAGGCTGAGCGCCTCCACCCGTGGACTGGTTTCCGGGCCGATGTAATGGCTGAGCATCGAGGGGATCAGCAGGGCTAACACCGAAAGCACCAGCAAAATGGCATTGCGCCCTGCCGAGCGGCTGTCGAACCGCTGAATGCCATGCTTTACGCCTCCATATACCATAGCCATTCCCAGCACCAGCAACAAATTGCCGAGAATCGAGCCGGTAATCGAAGCCTTAACCAGTTCCAGCAAACCGGCGCGAATAGCCACGATGGTGATGATCAATTCCGCCGCGTTGCCCAAAGTTGCATTCAACAGCGCCCCCGTGCGCGCGCTGGTGTGCGCCGCCAGGGCCTCGGTGGCCTCGCCGATGTAACCAGCCAGGGGCACAATGGCCGCCGCCGCCAGCAAAAACACGAGGCTATCGCCCCAGCCGAAAATTTCGCCCCAACCCGCCAGCGGAACACAAGCCAGCAGCACAACCAGCGGCTTGCGGCGAACATACGACCATGCCTTCATCCTTGCGTCACCTCCTTCGTTTGTTGGCGGAACAAAGCTTGTCCGGCAGGGGGCGTCAGCAAACGCAGCCCGCCGGGTTGCACGCGCAAACGGCACTCCTGCAACAAGGCCCCCGGTTCGCCATCTACCTGGGTGGGCACACTGCCAACGGCCTGCACACGCGCCTGCCGGAAGCGCAGGCGCAACACATCCGGCGCGTGTTCATGCCGGTTGGAAAGCAGCCAAAAGGCATGGTTCAGCGCGGTGCGCAAATTGCGCCCGCCGAACAACCACAGGTCCATCTCGCCATCGTCCAGATATCCTTGCGGAGAAAGCAGCGTCAACCCGCCCATGTAACGGCGAATGTTGCAGGCCACCGCCAGCAAAAAATGGCCCTCCACCTGGCCCTCGTCCGTTTCCACCCGCAGCGCCTGCCCCTGCCAGTGGTTCAAAGCCGAAACCACCGCCCAGGCGTAAACCGGTGTGGTGAAATATTTCTGGTAACGCGGGCGCGGTTCCAGGGCGTGCACGGCCAGGGCATCCAAACCGATGCCGGCCCACAACAAAAAAGGGCGCTCACCACACCAACCGACATCCGCCGCCAACGCGGGAGATTCGGCCAGCAGGGCAGCGTTTTCCGCCAGGCGCCCCGGCTGCGCCCAGTTGAACGGCGGCAGCCCCAGGTCGCGAGCCAACACATTGGCCGTGCCCGCAGGCAACACGCCTAACGCCGTCTGCGAGCCAACCAACCCGGCCACCGCTGCGTTCACCGATCCATCGCCCCCGGCCACAAAACAGGCATCCACGCCCGCATCCGCCGCCCGCCGCGCCAGCCCGACCAAGTCTTGCCGGTTGTGCGAGGGGCGCAAATCCACTTGCCAGCCGTGTTCACGCAACGCGCGGGCCGCATTCCCGATAAAACGGGCCACCGGCCAGGGGCCGGCAGCCGGGTTATAGATGAGCCAGGCGGTTTTCATGGGCTTCATTATAACGGCATCTGACCAAATCCTGCATGATATAATCGGCTCATGCGCGTGCTTAACGACCGTTACCAACTGCTGGAACAACTGGGCAAGGGAGGCATGGCAGAAGTGTACCGCGCCCGAGATCTGATGCTGGCGCGGTTTGTGGCCATTAAACTCCTGCGCGCCGATTATTCCACCCACCCAGACTTCCAGGAACGCTTCAAGCAAGAGGCGCGCGCCGCTGCCAACCTTTCTCACCCCAACATCGTCACCGTGCACGATTTCGGCATGGATCAGAATCAGCTCTTCATCGTCATGGAGCATGTGCCCGGCATGGACCTGAAAACCATGATCAAAAGACGCGGGCGATTTAGCGTTCAAGAAGCCACCGCCCTCATGATTCAGGCCTGCGCCGGTATCGGTTACGCCCACCGCGCCGGGCTGGTGCACTGCGATGTCAAACCGCACAACATGCTCGTCACCCCCGACCACCGCCTGAAAGTCACCGATTTTGGCATCGCTCGCGCCCTGTCCACCATCCGCGACGATGAACGCAGCGACGTGGTTTGGGGTTCGCCGATTTATTTTTCCCCCGAACAGGCCGCCGGGCTACCGCCCTCTCCCGCCTCGGACGTGTATTCCCTGGGCGTAGTGCTCTACGAAATGCTCAGCGGGAAAACGCCCTTCCAGGGCAGCACGGCCAGCGAGCTGGCTCGCCAGCATCGGGAAAGCGAACCGCCGCCCATTCAAGAGCTGGCGCCCGATGTGCCCGCTATGCTGGCCCGCATTGTGCACAAGGTGTTGGCAAAAGAACCCTCCGCCCGTTACCGCACCGCCGATCAGTTGGGACG
>WGAD01000301.1 GCA_015489255.1 Anaerolineales bacterium
GTTACGTGGAGGTCCTGCTGGGTGTGACGAAAGCCTCTCTGAATACCGATTCTTTCCTGTCGGCGGCCTCCTTCCAGCACACCATCAAGGTGCTGACCGGCGCCACCGTTGCCGGACAGACGGACCCGCTCTACGGCTTGAAAGAAAACGTCATCATTGGCAAGCTGATTCCTGCGGGCACGGGCTTCGATCCCAATCGCTTCCGCATTGCCGAAGAGGCCATCCGCAAGCATTGGGGGCCGAAGCAAGCGGCGGTGGAGGTCGCAGCCGCGAGCGCAGCGGCGGCGGAAGAAGAATAAGCAACCGCTCCTCAACAAAGACGGGCTGTCCCGCAGGGCAGCCCGTTTTTTGGTACAATCCGCTCTTGCGTGTTGAAAAACAGGTATAATCCATTAGAACGTTTTTTCTAAACGCAAATTCTGCCAGAAACGAGGCGTTCATGACCCCTGAAACCTACCCCGTCGTTTTGATTGAGCAAGAAATGCAGCAGGCTTACCTGGATTACGCCATGAGCGTGATCGTAGCCCGCGCCTTGCCCGATGCCCGCGACGGCCTGAAGCCTGTGCAGCGGCGCATTTTATACGCCATGTATGACATGGGGCTGCGGCCCGATTCCGCTTTCAAAAAATCGGCCCGCATCGTCGGCGAGGTGCTGGGCAAATATCACCCTCACGGCGATATGGCGGTGTACGATGCGATGGCCCGCATGGCGCAATCTTTTTCCATGCGCTACCCGCTCGTCGACGGACAGGGCAACTTCGGCTCAGTGGATGGCGATCCGCCGGCGGCCATGCGCTACACCGAGGCGCGCCTGACTTCGGCGGCGTTGGAGTTGCTGCGCGAGATTCCCAAGGGCACGGTGGACTTTCTGGCAAATTTCGATGACAGTTTGCAAGAGCCGGTGGTGTTGCCAGCCTCCCTGCCAAACCTGCTGGTCAATGGCGCCACGGGCATCGCCGTTGGCATGTCTACCAGTATTCCGCCGCACAACCTGGCCGAGGTGATCGACGCCTTGATCTACATGCTGGAGCGCTGGGAGCGCCTGGACGAGGTCGCCATCGGCGACTTGATGAAATTCATCCAGGGGCCAGATTTCCCCACGGGCGGCCTTCTGCTGGACGACGGCGCCAGCGGCCTGGAGCAGGCCTACGCTGCCGGGCGGGGCAAGGTGACTATGCAAGCCCGCGTTCACGTGGAAGAAATGGAACGCGGCAAGCGACGCCTGGTCGTGACCGAATTGCCCTACATGGTCAATAAAGCGTCTCTCATCAGCCGCATTGCCGACCTGGTGCGCAATGGCAAACTGGATGGCATCACAGACCTGCGCGACGAATCCGACCGGCGGGGGATGCGCATTGTCATCGAACTCAATAAGAACACCCGGCCAGAAGCCGTGCTGCAACAATTATACAAGCGCACGCCGCTGCGCCAGACCCTCAGCATGATTTTGCTGGCGCTGGTGGATGGCGAGCCGCGCATGTTAACGCTCAAGCAAGCCCTCAAAGTCTATCTCGATCACCGCATCGAAGTCGTCCGCCGGCGCACGCAATTTGACCTGGACAAAGCCGAAAAGCGCGCCCACATCATCGCTGGCCTGCTGATTGCGCTCGACAACCTCGATGAAGTGATCGCCACCATCCGCCGCGCGCCAGATGCCGACACCGCCCGCAAGCGCCTGATGCGCAAATTCAAGCTCACTGAAACCCAGGCTACCGCCATCCTCGATATGCAGCTCCGCCGCCTGGCCGCGCTGGAGCGCAAGAAACTCAAGCAAGAATACGCTGAACTGAAGAAAACCATCCGCGCCTTGCGCACGCTGCTGAAATACCCCAAAAAGATGCGCGCCTTGATTGCCGAAGAATTGCTCGCCGTCAAAGAAACCTACGGCGATCGGCGGCGCACGCAGGTCATCCGCCTGGAAGAAGGGGTGGATAAATCGGAGGTGCTGACCGCCGATCAGGCGATCGCCGATCGGGAAGTTTGGGTGACGGTCGATGCCGCTGGCCGCCTGGCGCGCATTCCGGCGGAACGCACACTCCGCCGCAGCGGGAGCGAGGCGCCGCAGCGCCTCGCTCGGGCGCGGACGACGGATACCCTCTACCTGGTCACTGAGGGAGGGAAGGCAGCTGCCCTGCCGGTTCACACCTTGCCGGAGGCCGAAAAACCCTCGCAGGGGACGCCCTGGAGCGCCATTACCCCGCTTAAACAAGCGGAAGCGCTGGCGGCGATCTTCACCTTGCCTGCTGATCGCGGTCCACTGCAAGGCGACCACTATCTGCTGACGGTCACCCGTGGGGGGATG
Organism: Anaerolineales bacterium; assembly: GCA_015489255.1. Classification (GTDB taxonomy): domain Bacteria; phylum Chloroflexota; class Anaerolineae; order Anaerolineales; family Villigracilaceae; genus S143-42. Next base: position 2,303 of record WGAD01000301.1, read on the forward strand.
GTCAAGAAAAGCCCCCTGACCGACGTCCCCGGGCCTTCTGCCCAACCCTTCCGCCTGGCGCGCGTGAACGATGGCGATCAACTGGGCTGGGTGTTGCTAACAGACGGGAAACAGCACATTGCGCTGGTCAGCAACGCCGGCATGGGCATTCGGTTTGCGGAAAAAGATGTCCGACCGATGGGCCTGGCCGCAGCAGGCGTCAACGGGATGAAGCTTGGCGTGGGAGAGTTTGTGGTTGGCGCGGTACTGGCCCCGGACGATGCCGCTCTTTTGCTGGTCGCCGATGACGGGTACGGCAAACGTCTGCCGGCGCGCGAATTCCCCGTGCAAGGACGATACGGGAAGGGCGTTCAGGCCTGGAAACGAACGGGGCAACGACAACTGGTGGGAGTGGTGACGGGCAAAAATACCTTGCGCGTGACCGCACACCTGAAGAAACGCGCTGCAAAAATGGCCCGTCTGGACGCCGCACCGCTCAGCAAACGCAGCGCCGCGCGCGGCGCCCGGGTTTTCGAGGTCGGCGCCGATGACCGCGTCTTGTTCCTCACCACCCCCTGGGATTGGGAATCTTTTGTCAGGATGTTCAGAAAATAAAGACCCCGCCGCCTGTCAAAGGGCGGCGGGTTGGTTTGAGACAGAACGGCTGCGGTCGGTGGTCTCCGTTTGATGGTGGTGAACCAATCGCCGGGCTTCCAGTTCGAGCAATCGCGGGAAAATCGCCTGGTAAATCTGGCAATTGGGCGAGCGGCTGGCAAAACTTCCCGTGGCGCGTTTGGCTTCCAAAGGGCAGCCGCCGGCGCAGTAATACCGCCAGGGGCAGTCCGTGCATTCACTCTTTTTATCTGCGGGCACAATCTTGAGCGCAGAGCGGTCGTTGGCAAAGGCCGTGCTGGCCAGTTGCACGGTTTCCAGAGGGGTGGGGTCGTTCAGGTCGCTGACCGGGCGATGTATGAGCATCTGGCATTGGGCAATCCGCCCGTTGTGATCAAAGACCAGGTAATTTCTGCCCGCGGAACAAGTGTATTGATGGGTGGAATGGAGATTGGCGCGATCGGTCAAGGCGCCTAACAGGCTCCAGGCGGGAAGATTGGCATCTATGATGTCTAAGGATGTCAGGAGTGCCTGAATGATGCGCTCGTCTTCTAAGGCAAGCGCTGTTTGATCTTGGGCGAATATGTTTTCGCGGTAGAGGTTGAAGGTAAAGCGGTAGCCCTTTTGCAAGAGAAAGGCAACCAGTTCTGGCAGGTGTGAGGCGTTCTTGCCGGTGATGGTAATGTTGATCAACGGCTGGATGCCCAGGCGGCGGGCCAGCGCCAGATTTTGGCTGATGATCTCAAAGGAGCCGCGTCCATCAGCAAAGTGGCGCTGACTATCGTGCGACGCGCCCAGCCCGTCCAGGGACACGGCCAGGCGAATGTGATGCTCTTTCAAAAACATCAAGTTGGTTTCATCAAGCAGGGTCCCGTTTGTAATGAGCACGGTCTCCAATGCCAGGCCAGCTGCTGCCACCCGTTTTTCTGCATAAACCTGGATGGATTGTAAAGTCTGGAAATTAATCAGCGGCTCGCCGCCAGCGTATTTCAGCTTGATCCCGGGGTAATGATGGCGCTTCGCCTCCTCAATCAGGCGGTCGACAATGCGGATGCCGGTCTCTGAGGACATGCGAGCGGCCGTCTTGTGCAGATAGCAGTAATCGCAGCGCAGGTTGCAGGCGTTGGTCAGGTGCAGCCAAGCGCTGAGTTGGGTGGGCGCAGCTTCTGGAGTGGGCGCTGGAGGCGGGGTTTGGGCTGGCCAGAGCAAGCCGCTGGCAGCAGCCTGGGCAATAAACGCTTCTTCCTCTGATGAACAGGGTCTGTAAGGCATGGTGAATCGCTCCCAGATGCGCCGCCCTTCAGCGTTCAGCACCACCAACGAAGTCGGGCCGTGTGGCAGGAAGAGCGCCGTCCAGTCCGCGTTATGCCAGATGATCTGGTGGGGGGCCTGGTGCCAGGATTGGGCTGCGATGGTCATGCGATCCGAAGACAAAGTGGGCAGGCTGCAGGCGCAGTCGCAGTCGCAGTCTGGAGTACCGATAAAACTATTTGCGGGCGTTAACATAAATGGTTTATTCATCATTCACTTCCTAAGTACCCATACATCTTGCGGCCCGAAGCGATCGTACAAAAAGGTGCGCAACGTGGACCATCGTTTGGCGCCAAAGCCGTATAATTTTTCGATTTCCAGGGTGTGGTGATAGATTGCTGGCAAAAAGTCACGTCGGTAATTCGGTGTTTCTGTGATCCTGGAGAAGATATTTCTTTCGGCTCTGTGCAAGTCATATGAATTGTCGCCTAGAATCTTATTATATTCCAGTGATCGCAACCAGTGATGCACGGCGTTTTGCAAAGTGTTCTCGGCATAATCCCTGGCTGTCTGCCTGGCGGCTTGTGCCAGATGAGTTCTTGACAAGAGCATCTCTAGCTTGGCCAGGACTTTCCAGAGCATCAAGTTTGCTTTGAATTTCTCAATTTCAGGCGCTGAACGATAGGCGCCATCAGCGAAGTCCAGCCGGTATGCAACGGGGATATGGGCGTAAATCAGCGTGGCCAAATCATGAATTCTCTTCTGTAAAATACGCACGTCCTCTTCCGTCCGGTCCTTCCTGCGCGTTTTTTGATAGTACCAGTGCCAACCCAGGTTGGTCAAGGCCCATAGTGGCCAGAATGGCGAGGGCAGGTTTTGGATGTGTTCTTCCAGAGCCGGTCGCCAGGCCTGGACATCTCGCCTGCTGTGGTAAGGAATGCCCGCTGCCTTCAGGAAGTAATGCTCGGCCGTGTCGCTGGCCGCCTGGCGGTGACGCGGTTCTCCCTTGGTTTTATACAGCGCCCAGGCAACTTCACGCCACAGGCTGCCCAGTTCATTGTTGGTTTCCAGCACCCCCAGTTTATTTTCTTTCCCTGCGAACAGTTCCAACGCACCCGGGTGATCTTTGAATTTGCGGGACCATCGCCATGCCTGGTCGTCTCTTGAAATCCTTATGATTTTTTCCCTGTCATCCGAAGTGCCGACATAGTAGAGCGCCTCCGGCAGGAAGTCTTTCCAGGCCGCGCGCTGCCGGGCCTCGGCCTTCTCGTTCCAGCGGTAGCGCTGAATTCGCCCCAGGTTCAGGCGGATCCAGCCTTCCATGATGGGGTTCGGGTTTTGCCGGATATATTCCAGGGCTGTTTCGGCTGCTTGCTGTGCCTCTGCATATCTTTTGTCCATAAGGTGCAGGACGGATAGCACGTTATATACTCGCGCCAGCAGATAGGGGTTATCGCTGCGCTCGGCCCGCAGGAGGGCTTCTTCAATATGGCCATAGGCCGCCCGGTTGTGCTCGGCCATTTTTTCGGCATAGGCCAGGTTAATCAGCACGCCGCTGGCGCTGTCGGTCTCTAACCAACGGTACTCTGCCATGGCGCGGTGGTAGTGTTCCATGGCCGGGTAAATCCGGTCTTCCTGGCGGGCGATGTAGCCCAGGTAGTTGTGGGCATTGGCTCGAATGGCGCGGTGGGCGTTGGTTGTTTGAGAAATCTTCTCGAGGTTTTGCAATACTTGATTCAAGCGATTTTTGGCGGTTTCAAAATCCCCCTGCTTGGTCGCCAGGATGCCTTGCAAAAGCGGTTTGTGCAGCGAGGTATAGAACCCGGTGCGGAATGTGGTTTGTTCCAGTTTGTCAAGGGCCGGCTGGTATTCGCGTCTGGACAATCCCAGTTCTTCGATTCGCATCGCATCCCGGTCGTCTCGCACGTGTTGCCAGGCAGGACGTACCTGGTCGGCGGGTTTCTCTTGCAGAGTATGCCAGGTCTCATTGAGGATCGCCCGCATATAACCTTTCGATCCTGATGAAAATGCGTCATTGCGCAGCACGTAATAGTCACTGAAAGCCTGTTCGGGGTCCATCCATATTTGATAGTGTAACTTTTCGACACGAAGGTTCCAGCGCTGCTGAATTAAAAAACCGTATTGTTTGGTGGTCAGCTGTCGCTCGATGGCATTGATTTGGACATCATAGTATTGTTGTACGGTTTCATACCAGGAAGCCAGGCTTTCTTCTGGCAGAGGAACATGCTCTCGGAAAATGCGGTATAGCTCATCATGCAGAAAGTAGGGCCGGGCATAACCAGCGCCGCGGTATTTGACAATGGCCAACGTTTTCAAATAGTTGAGGATGTTTTGAGCTTTCTCTTCAGAAATCTTCATCAAGCTGGATAGCAAGGCTGCGTTGCCGCCCTTTGGCAGATAGGCCAGCCACATCAAGGCCCGGCTGACCGGGTAATCTGCGTTGACGAGGTGATCAGCAGCCTGCCAATCAAAAGAATCTGGCGAAACATTGTCGGGAAGATTCCCGGTAACGCGCAGCATATCCGCCACCAGGGCCAGGTGCAGAGGGTGGCCGCCTGTAATCCGATGGATTTCCTCCGGTGTTTTTTTCTCCAGCAACCTGCGGAGATGGCGCGCCCCTCTGGGGTCGATCTCTTCAACTTCTTGTGCAACATGCTGCAGGTAATCTTCAGCATGTTGGGCTGATAGCGGACTTAATGTGTAAACCTTTAGCGTGAAATTGTCTTGCACAGGGAGGTTTTCCAAGAAAGTATTCGGGTTGCCGAAGACGTCTTGTGGTCGTCCGGCGGCGAACACCACCACCTTCCCTTTGAGTTGGGGCAGAATGTCTATCAACCAGTTCTCGGCCGAGCTTTCCAGCTTTTTCAGGGCGGCAAAGCGCTCCAGGGTGTCCAGGAAAATCAGCACAGGGTGGCGACTGCTGACGCGGTTCAGGTCCTTTAGCCACTGCTGAACGGCCTCAGCTTCCAGGGCTTCGGCCTGAGCCGGGTTGTGCGCCTGCAATGCCTGGTCTCGCTTGCGCATGGCTGCGCGAAAATTTTGGAAGACATGGTTGGGAAAGGTGTTGGCAATGGCCTGGGCCAGGCCAAACGGCGTTTGGTAATCCAGATGATACAGATCTACCAAACCGTCGGATATCAGCCAGTCTATCCTGCCCTCTGCCGCAAATTGGGCGCGCAGGGTTTGCAACAGGTAGGTTTTTCCGATACCGCCCGGCCCTTGCAGGTAAATCAGGGTTGGGTGTGCCGATTTTTGGCTGCTTTTTACCTGGTCTTTTATTTTTGCGATTAGCTGATCGCGGCCCAGCAGCCGGATGGCTTGTGTGCCCAGCAAGGCGCTGAACTGAGATGTCGAGACGGGGGTCATGCTTTTTCCTCCTGTTGGTCAACCTGTGTTTTGACATTTTCCCAAACATCGGGGTGAAACCGGCGCAGCCAGGCTTGCAGCAAAGGGCGCAGGGCCGGTTCCCAGACTGGACGCAATTTGTTATCTTCTGTGCGGGTATACAGGCGAATACGGTTGTTTTTCAACAGCGCCTGAGCCTCCGTGAATTCAAGATCTTTAATGTTGTTTGTTTTGTGGATAAATCGGTGGATGACTTCCTGCAGTCCCTCATCAGATGGAGAAGGGGTGCAAGTCAGCGCTGCCAGCATGGGCAACCAGGCATCCTGCGCCTCACCGCGCACGGAAAAGACCCTGAGCAGATATTGCCTGAGGCGGACTTCCAAATCGTCTGGGTTGTCAGCGAACAGGGCGACGACCTCGGGAACATGATGTTCCGTATCAGCGCCAATAAAACGCTGGTATTCAGCAATATTTGTTCCAATTTTCTGAAAATATTGTCTCGCCCCTTTGGACGTCCAGGCCCCTGGGCGAATCTCGACGGCACTTCCAAGGGTGAGCGGATCTTCGCGGACATCGCGCACTCCCACAATGACATGGATTTCTTCATGCTCCCAGAGAAAATCGTCCAGGGCATAGAAATAATCCCGCCATCGCACCTCGTAAGCCGGAGGGTGATCCAGCAGCAGCCCCATGTTTCCAGGAGCAAGCAGGTCCTGAATCTCTCTCAAAAAATCTCGCGGGGAATCGACGCTGTGCATCCACGTCTCGAGGTCCAAATAAGGCCAACCGGTTTGCTGCTTTCGCCTTTGCAGCCACCAGGTTTTGCCATAGCCCGGCGGCGCGATCAGCCGAACGTAGCGGGCCGCAGGCACGGTAAAAGGGTTATGCCTGTATTCATCAGAAATATGGGGTTTGCTATGTGGCATTGTATTCCCCTTTTGGTGTGTTTCGAATTTTGCGGATGTATTTGACTAATTCTTGGGGTGTTTTGTTATCAAGGTCAGAGGGCATTTCCACATATTCCAAATTTAGTCGACGTTTATAAAGGTCCCAAAGCGCCTTCAAATCTTCGTCTTGCCAGTCTATGATTATGGCTGGCAAGCGGACGTGCTCGCGTTCTTTTGGTTTTTGAGGCATGAAGATCTTGAGGATGGTTTGTTCCCAGATGACCTCTTCTGCTTGCAAAAATTGTACTTTTTTCTCCAGGGCACTGTTGTGTTCTGTGGCCCCAACCGGTATTTCCACCCACAACCACGGGTACGGGTCTGTCGCTACTTTATAAGTCGTTTCCTGATAATGCATAATGGCATTGAAACAACGCTGCAAGATCGTCCAATGATCCGGTATGTTGTTTGTTGAAAGAGGCTGCCGGCTGTGTTGGCGCAACCGCTGAAATTCTGCATCCAGGTAGCTCATTTCCTTTGCTTCCAGGGAGGGCGGTTTCCATCCATTTTGCAAGGGAGATTCGAAATCGAGAAACTGCACTACACTGCGGCGCAGATTTTCCGGCGCCAGGTAGAACCAGAGCGGGTCCTCCAGCAAGGCGCGTTGCAGGCTGCGGTACAAGGCCTGTCGAAACAGGCGTTCCCAGTTTGCGCGAGTCGCTGGCCCGTGCCAGAGAACGTAGATTGAAAAGCCAGACTGGTTTGTGCCCCAGGGGCGGTGGTGGTGTTGTCCCATGCGAACAAAGGTGCTGGTGCCACACCCCGGCGGGCAGATGAACCAGTTGGCTCGCGGGTTGTCCTTTATCTCTTGCCATTTTGAGTGCCGATAGAACAAACGGTGGTCGCGGATGGCGGGGTCTTTTTCTGCTTTCCACGGGCGCTGTTTTGTATCTGGCGGTAACAGTGGATACACAATGCCATCGGGATCGAACCAGTAATCCAGTTCGTGTTGTATCACTAGAGGTGCATTAGAACGGACATCTGTCTTTTGCAGGTAGCGGACGGCAACGTACCGCCCGAGGGCAGAGGCCTGCCACCAGGCGTTTTCTTCGTCCGGAAACAACCCGCGGAATTTATCCTTGTGCTTGGGTATAAGCTGCGCAAGCGTTGGCAAATCGAAGAAATAAAGAAAATCCAGCAAATTCTCGAACTTGAGAGATTGGTCTTTGTTGGACGCTGGCTCATTGTCTTGCTCATCATAAAGGTGCTGCAAAATCTTTATCACATTTGGCGGCAGGAGACGGCTTGCCTCTAGGGATGTTTTTTCTTTCCGCCAGTAGTCTTTTGATGCCAACGCCCGGGCCAGAGATAGCTGCCAGCCGGGAATTTTTTTAGCCTTTGCCAGCGCTTCTTCCCAAGTATGTTGTAAATAATTTGGCAATGAGGCACTTTCCCCTTTGTAGTTCTTAAATAATGTGAATAAGCCTTCGGCTATAGAGTTTTTGTCCCTATCTGGTGTTTTTATGGCATCGCTTAATTTTTGCTCGAAAGTTTTCCGCTGCTCTTCTTTTTGTTCTATATCTTTTTGTCGCCAGTCGTATAGTGTGAGTCCAAATCCTAATATGCCAAACAAAGTATTGTCGAATAATAGCGTCAGGGTCGATTTTATGAGGGTCAATGAGATTTTCTCACGAGCAATTTTGATCTGCCCTGCAAATCTGTGCCCAGATGGGTCAACTAGGTTGGCGTTGACTAAATAGTGCGGAACACCTGTATTAGGTGTTGTCGCATCTTGATCATAGACAACGCCTACAGCGTATAATACGAGAGGTTGTGCCGTGTTCCAGCTGCTTCCAGGAATAATCGGATGGGTATTTCCAATAGTATATCCGTCTTCGTTCAACCATTGGATAGACGACTCATTCGGTGTGCTTAAGGTAAGCGACCATGCGGAATCTTTTGTAATTTTTGTATCATCTAAATGTGGGCAAACCAACCTGAAATCGAAGGGCGCTGTCAAAAATTTTTTTGTTAATAAACGCGTAGGGATGTGGGTAGGATAAAGGATGCGTAATTCGCATTGATAGCCATCGGGAGTATTAAATTGAATCACTTCATAAGACGTCCAGGCGGCTTCACTGAAGGGTTTGTAGAAAATATGATAGCCCGCAAACAAAAACACATAGACCGAAGCTGCTCTGAGCACTGTATTCCATATGCCAGGCTGTTTTTTGTTGTTCATTGCTGGTGTCCCTCTCGAAAACTTGACACAATAGTGCTTCACTCACTCTCTCTTGAAGCATGTCACATATATGTTTTGATTACTACTATATAATATCCCCGTGAAAAATGCAACAATATCAACTAGAAGTGCATTTATTTTTCAGGCACAAACGCATTATGCCGCATCTCCCACCCCACGGTGGACTCTGGTCCGTGGCCGGGCAGCAGACGGGTTTCGGGCGGCAGGGTGTAGATTTGCTCGCGGATGCTGCGTTCCAGTGTGGGCCAGTCGCCGCCGGGCAGGTCGGTGCGGCCGACGCTTTGGCGGAAGATCAGGTCGCCGCAGAAGCAGACGCCCGCTTCGGCGCAGTAGAAGACCACGTGCCCGGGCGTGTGACCGGGAGTGTAGCGCACTTCCAGCGTGGATGCGCCCAGGCGCAGGATTTGGCCGTGGGTCAGGCTGACTGTCGGATCGGGGCCGGGGTCAATTTTGATTTGAAACCAGGTCGAGCCGCCTGAGGCCTGCCAGAGTTTGTAGTCGGCCGGGTGCAGGGCGGCGATCGGGGGCGGGGTGAGCGCGTCGGCGAGGGCGGCGGCGCCGCCGATGTGGTCGAAGTGGGCGTGGGTGTACCAAAGGTGGGCAATGCGCCAGCCGCGTTCCGCCGCGGCGGCCAGGATGCGGTCGCCGCTCCAGGCCGGGTCGATGACGGCAGCTTCCTTTGTCTCCGGATCGGCGATCAGGTAGGCGTTGGTTTCAACCGGGCCGAGCGTCAGACGAAGAATTTGCAACATGGTTTTTCTCCCAGGATGACCATGCCAGCGTGCCCAGGGCGGTGAATGCCAGGAGCAGCAGGCTGACTGGATAGACCTCTTGCGGCTGGCGGGCATAAAGCCAGCCGGCCAGCATCGGGGCCAGGATAATGGCGCTGCCGCCGACGGTTTCCGCCAGGGCATAGGCCAGCCCGACTTGCGAGATGTGGATCAGGTCGCGGATGCGGGCGGTGGTCAGCGAGCGGGCGGCGCGATAACCGCCGAGCAGGAAGTATCCCAAACCGAAGGCCAGCAGGCCGTTGCCGCGCCAGATGAGCAAGGCGAAAAAGGCGACGGCTCCCTGGGCGACCAGGTAGGCTGCCAGCCAACGCCCCCAGACGCCCAGCGCCAGGCTGAGCAGGACGTTGCCCAGGCCGCCGATGGCGCCCAATGAGCCGATCAGGTTGTAGTCGAGTTGGTGGATTTCTTGCAGGTAGTTGGGCGTCAATGGTTGGGGCAGGTTCATTCCCAGGGTCAGGATGAAGGCCAGCCCGAGAAAGCCCAGGTAACGCGGGTTGCGCAGCAAGGGGATAGGCGGATGAGTGGTTTCGGCGGTGGAAGGCGTTTCCCGCCGTTCTGGCAGCAGCCAGACGAGCAGTGTGGAGATGGCGAAGAAAGCGCTGGCCAGTTTGTAGGTGAAGCCCAGGCCAAATTCGTTACCCAGCCAGCCGCCTAACTGGGGGCCAATGATGTAACCGGCGTTGAAGGTCGCCGATGTGGTCGTGAGGGCGCGCGCAACAGACCATTGACCGCGGGCGGCGGTGACGTAGCTGCTCAACGGGGCCGAGACGGCGGCTGTGAGGCCATACAGCAGCAAGCCGAGGATGAAGGGCGTCAGGCTGCGGGCGCTGGCCATCAGCAGGGTGGCGATCAGCCCCAGGCTCCAAGACCAGCGCATCAGCGGGCGCGCCCCCCAACGGTCGGCGAGGTGCCCGGCGGGGACGTGTGCCAGCGTCATGGCTGCGCCGAAGCCGCTTAGAATGGCGCCAATTTTTAGCGGCTGAGCGCCCAGTTGCGCGAGGTAGAGCGGGTTGAAGATCATGAACATGCCTTCGCCCACGCCCCAGATGAAGAGAGAAAACCCGAGCAGCCAGAGCGGAGAGCGCGATTTCATGCGTTTTGCTCCAGCTGGCGGATGAAGGCGGCGGTTTTTTCAAAGGCTTCGAGGCGGGCGGCGTCGCGGGTGATGACGTGGCCGCTGTTTTCCAGCCAGTGGATGGTTTTGGGCGCCCGGGTCATGGCGGCAGCGATGTGCTCCAGGTTGCTGGGGGGGACGTAATCGTCGTTGCGGGAATGCATCAGCAGGGCCGGGATGGTGATTTGCGGCAGCGCTTGGTGCATTTTGTCCAGGAGGTAGCGCAGTTCCAGGATGGAGCGGGTTGGGTTGTAGGGGTAGGAAATATGATCTTTCCAGGCTTCGTCATCGAACCAGCCGGCTCCGGGGTCGCCCTCTTTGGGGATGAACGGCTGCCAGAGCGAGCGCCAGCGGATGCTGCGGATGCGCGGATCGGGGGGCAGGGCATAGGGCGCCGCCATGGAAACCACCCCCAGCAGCGGAAATTCGGCAGCGAAAGTCAGCGCTAGAGCGCCGCCCATGGAAAGGCCAATGACCACGACCTCACGGGACAACCCCCGCAACAGGTGATAGCCGTCTTCCACAGCGGCCAGCCAGTCCTGGTAGCGCGTGCGCACCATGTCGGGCGGGCGGGTGGCGTGTCCGGGCAGGCGAATGCCGAGCACGGCGTAGCCGCGTTGGTTGAGGTATTCGCCCATCCAGCGCATTTCTTTGGGGGTGCCGGTGAACCCGTGCACCAGCAAAAGCCCGGGTTTGTGATAATCTTCCCCGGGGAAGAGGAAGGGTTCTGCGGTTGGGATGATGAATGCCATCAGCTCAAGACCTCCAATGTGCGGGGCAGGGTGGTCAGGCTTTCTGCCCCTGCGGGAGTGATGATTAAATCGTCTTCAATGCGCACGCCGTTGCGTCCGGGCAGGTAGATGCCGGGTTCGACGGTGAAAGCCATGCCCGGGGCCAGCGGTTGGGCGTTATCGCTGCGTATCCAGGGCGGCTCGTGCGCCTCCAGCCCGAGGCCGTGACCGGTGCGGTGGGTGAAGAATGCCCCATAACCGGCAGCTGCGATCACCTGACGGGCGGCCTCGTCCACAGCGGAACAGGCGGCCCCGGGGCGCGCTGCGGCGCGCCCGGCGGCGTTGGCCTGCTGGACGATCTGGTGGATGCGGCGGGCTTCTTCATTTACCTGCCCCACGGCAAAGGTGCGTGTGATGTCCGAGACGTAGCCATCCACGCGTGCGCCCCAGTCTATCACCAGCAGGTCGCCTTCCCGGATTGGACGGTCGGAGGGGGTGGCGTGCGGGTTGGCCCCGTTTGGCCCGGCGGAGACGATGGGGGGGAAAGGAAATTCGCCCTCCGAGCCGTGGCGCAAGAGTTGCAGAGTCAGTTCGGCGGCGAGTTCTTTTTCCGTCATGCGGGGGCGAAAGGCGGCCAGCGCAGCGCGCAGCGCCTCTTGCGCCACCTGGGCCGCGCGGCGCATGGCAGCGATTTCCTCGGCGTCTTTGTACAGGCGCAGCGCGGATAGGGTGTCGCCCGCCGGCGCGAATTGCGCGTGCGGGGCGGCTTGTTGCAGGTAGGTGTATTCCAGCAGGCGCAGACGCAATGGTTCAACGCCAATGCGGGCTTGTTTTAATCCCAGAGACTGGATGGCCTGGCGAAAGGCCTGCGCCCAGCCTGCCGGATCTTCGCCGTAGGGGAAGGCGTGCACCGCAAAGGGGAGGGCTTCCAGTTTGGCCGTTTCCAACTCGGGCAGGATGATGCCGGTTTCTCCGCTGGCGGCGGCCAGGAGGACGACCGGGCGTTCCATCAGGTGAAAATGTAAGCCGGTCAACCAGGTGAGGGTCGGTCCGGGGTTGAGTGCTGCGGCGTCTAACCGGGCGGTTTGCAAAAGAGTGTGCAATCGATTTAGGCGGGTCATGACGTTCCTCCTGGCGGGATTATAATCTTTTTTCGGGTGCTTGCAGGCGGGAGGCTTCATCGAGCGTGCTCAAGAAGAGAAAAACATGATTGTGCGGGCGATCGGATGCGCAAAATGGTCGCGCCCTGTCTTCACATATTCTTTACAC
>WGAD01000302.1 GCA_015489255.1 Anaerolineales bacterium
GATTAATACAGGCTGAAAAAACCTGCGAAAACTGTCACAATCTAGTTAAGATATTTTATCTCTCTCTCAACTGCTCTTAAACAAAGGGGCCCCTGCCAGCGCAGAGGCCCGTGAAGCGCATCCAAATCCGGCGACTAGATGCCGCCGCCAAACTGGGCGCGCAAGGCTTTTTTGTCGATCTTGCCGACGCTGGTCTTCGGCAGCGCCTCGACGAACTCATACCGCTCGGGCACGGCCCAATCGGTGATGACGCCTTCAGCCGCGTATTGCTTCAGGTGGGCAACCAGGTCGTCGGCTGCGGGCGCATCTCCTTTGGGCACGATAATCGCCAGCGGGCGCTCGCCCCATTTTTCATCTGGAACGCCGATGACCGCTGCCTCGGCCACCTGCGGGTGCAGGCTGAGCAGATTTTCCAGTTCCAGCGAGGTGATCCATTCGCCGCCGCTCTTGATTACGTCCTTCAGACGATCGACGATCTGCACATAGCCGCTGGGTTTGATGACGGCCACGTCGCCAGTGTGCAGCCAGCCGCCCTCCCACAGCGCTGCGCTGCGCTCCGGCTCCTTCAGGTAACCGGGCGTCAGCCAGGGAGCGCGCACCACAATCTCGCCGCGGTCTTTGCCGTCGTGGGCCACGTCTTCGCCATCGGCATTGACGACCCGCAGTTTCACCAAAGGCACCGGTACGCCCGTGGAGATGTGGTAATCCATCTGTTCTTCTTCAGGAACATCGAGCAGTGTCGGCTTCAGCATGGCGATCGTCAGCAAGGGCGCCGTTTCCGACATGCCATATCCAGCGTACAAATGAATACCCAGTTTGGCCGCCTGCTGTGCCACCCCCTTGGTCAAGCGTGCGCCGCCGATGATGATCTTCCAGCCGCTCAGGTCATATTTCTCAATGCCCGGGGCGCCAACCACCATCTGCAAAATCGTCGGCACACAATGGCTAAACGTGACCTTGTGCGTCAGCACGAGCTTCAGCAACATAGCCGGTTCGTAGCGGCCAGGGTAAACCTGGCGGGCGCCAGCCATCGTCATGGCATAGGGCACGCCCCAGCCGTGGACGTGGAAGAGGGGAGTCAGTGGCATGTACACATCGCGTTTGGTGATCCCGCCGAAATCGGTCAACATGCCCAGGGTGACCATTTCCGCCAGGGTGTGCAACACCATCTGCCGGTGCGTAAAATATACGCCTTTCGGCTTGCCCGTTGTCCCGGTGGTGTACGATTGCGTCGCCTGGGTGTTCTCATCGAAATCCGGCAGTTCGTCCAGTGGAGAAGCGCTGCGAATGAAGGCTTCATAATCCGTATCGGCCAGCGGGGTATCTGGCGGCGTCTCCTTGTCGCTGATGAGGATATACTTGCGCACCGTGGTCAGCTGAGGGCGCAGTTTTTCCACCAGCGGCAGGAAATCCTCGTGGAAGATGAGCACTTCGTCTTCGGCGTGCATCATGGTATAGGCCACATCTGCCGGCGCCAGCCGTGGATTGATGGTATGCAACACCGCGCCGATGCCCGGAACGGCAAAATACATTTCCAGGTAGCGGTGGCTGTCCCATTCAATGACCCCAACCTTGCTACCCGGCTTCACGCCCAAAGACTGCAATGCGCCAGCCAGTTGCAACACCCGTTGATACATGTCCGCGTAAGTGTATTCGAACTGGTCGCGGTAGGTGATCTTCTGCTCGGGCGCCCAGCGCACGCCAGATTCCAGCACGTGTTTCAACAACAAGGGATATTCATACGGGGGCATACTCTCTCTCCTTTGTGGAAACGAGGGAACAAACAACAAGCCCAGGGGTTGCCCCCCGGGCCTTTACACCTTGGGATTGTTCAAACGCAGGCCATGGCTGCGCACCGTCACGATGTAAGCATGCAAGGGATCCGCTTCGGCCAGGCGGTCGCGCAAGCGGCGGACGAGCGCATCCAGCGCCTGCTCGCTGACGCCAAAGGCCGCCTTGCCCCAAACGGCCTGCACCAGCTCCGCCCGCGAGACGACCTCCCCATCTCGCTGATACAACCGCCACAGCAGGTTGAACTGGTTGGCCGAAAGCGGCGGCGAAAGTTGCTGCCGATTGACCCATACCGTGCGTGAACGCTCATCCATCACCAGGCGGCGCGGCTGCAAAAGATCCCCGTTGATTGGCATGGTGGCATCAGAAAGCAAGAAGATGAATTCCTGGGCCAGGGCAATTTGCACGCTGTCTCCATCCTGCAAGATGACCGGCGCATCCAGCACGTTGCCGTTGTGAAACGTGCCGTTTTTGCTGCCCAAATCTTCCACCACCACGTTGTTCCCCTTCATCTGCACCCGGGCATGGTAGCGAGAAACCTGCCGGTCGGGGATCAGGATATCGCAGTCTGCGCCGCGACCGATCAATAACGGGCGTTCAATATACCAGCGTTCTCCCTTGAGCGGGCCTTTCCGCGCCAGCAAGAGCGGAAATTCCTGATTGTGCACCTCTGTCAATTTGCGCCTCCGGTCTTCTTTGCTCCGGGCCAATGATAAAACCGCTTATAATAATACAATATAACAGAAAACTGTGCATCACGCCGACACCCAACGCACAGAGACAAGGAAACCGATCTGCATGTTTACCGCCCGCTCACCCGGTGAGACGCTGCGCGGCCGCTACCGCATCCGCGAACACATCGGCCAGGGAGGCGCTGGCAATATCTACCTGGCCGAAGACCTGCGGTTGCAGGGGCGTTTGTGCGCCCTGAAAGAGGTCGAACACGATCCCCGCCTGCCAGAACGCATCCTGGCCGAAGCCCGCGAACAATTTTTCCGCGAGGCCAGTGTCTTGGCGCGCCTGGATCACCCCAACCTGCCCAAAGTTTCCGACTTTTTCAGCGCTGAAAACTGCCAATACTTGGTGATGGACTACGTCCCCGGGCAAGACCTGCGCACCCTGATGCACATGGCCCGTCGCCGCAACACCTTTCTCGAAGAGACCACCGTGCTCAATTGGGCGCGCCAGCTCTGCAACGCCCTCACCTACCTGCACACCCAATCCCCCCCCATCCTGCACCGCGATATCAAACCCAGCAACATCAAACTCACCCCTTCCGGCTTGATAAAACTCGTTGATTTCGGGCTGGTCAAAGTGATGACGCCCGAGGAGGCCACCGTCACCATTGTTCACGGGCAAGGAACCATGACCTACACCCCGCTGGAACAATACGGAGACGACGCCACCCACACCGACCCCCGCGCTGACATCTACGCCCTCGGCGCCACACTTTACCATCTGCTGACCAACACGCCGCCGGCGACCGCCCAGGAGCGGTTCCTGCACCCGGAAAACCTCCGCCCTCCGCGGCAGTTGAACCCCCGCATCAGCCCGCGGGTGGAAAAAGCCATCCTGTGGGCAATGGAACTGCACCCCGAAGACCGCCCGGTCACCGTATCCGACTTCTGCGAAGCCCTGGCGGGCACCCGTCCTCTGCCCAACGCCATCCCCTACCCCCTCTTCCAGGCAAGCGAAGAGTGGACGCTGGCTCAAATTTTGCACACCGCACCGGAACGCTGGCTCTTTTACACCGCCCTGGGACTCTGGACGCTCAGTCTCCTGGCGATTTGGATTCGCTAAGAAGCCGCCAAAGCGCCGCCAAAAGCCAGCCCGCCGCCGCTCCCGCCGCCATCAGCGCCAGGATGCGCCCCCCCTGTAAAGCCAGCTGGGGACGTCCCCAAAACACCCCGTTGATGACCGCCAACCCGCCCACAACAAATGCCAACGCCCGACGCGCTCCCCAGCGCGCGCCCGTCTGCAAGCTTTCCAGCTGATAGACCACCCAGCCGCCCAGCACCAAAAAGAGAAAAGACTGCCACCAAACCGACCACAAGCTGGCCGCGGTTTCAGGGCCGGCCTCAGCGACGACATCTGTGGCCGTTGCCACGGGCAACGGCGTGGGCGGTTGGGCGGCTGGGGTCGGCGTCACCACGATGATTTGTGTCTGGCCGCTGTCGGAGACATCGAACAACACTTTGACCGATTTAAACGCCGGTTCGCTGGCCGCGCTGATTTCCAGCAAGCCGCTGTTTTCCAGGCGCAGCGAAGTCAGCGCCACGCCGTTGCGCGTTTCGGCTTGCACTTGCTGCAAGATATTGCCATCCTCCCCGCGGCGGACGATGAAAAACGTCACCACCGTTCCGTCCGGCACGATGTGGCCGTTATGGTCTTTGATCGGGTCCGTGCGCACAGTGACCGTATCCCCCAGTTTGAGCGAGGGCACGGGCGCAATGGCAGAATCCGAGCCGGGCGGGGTGGCCGTCACCGAGACGGGCAAATCCAGCGAAAGGGAAATCAACTGCTCCGGGTCCGGCGCGGTCATGGCGAGGATGTCGTACCCCACCGCCGGCACCGATACCGGCAGATCCCCCGACGGGATGAATTCCTGAAACAGTAAGCGGACTGCCGTCTCTACAAAAGTCGGTTGGGGTGTGTACAGTCCATAATAAGCCGTCAACCGGGAAATATCTGTGGTATCGAGCGCATAAGGGGCGCCGAAGTTGAACATCACCACCCGTTTTTCCCGCAACAAGTCGGGGCGTCCGGCCAGCAAAACCTGCAGCTGCCGGTAAGCGTCTGCCGTCGGGCGCAGATCGGTTGCCGCCAGCACAATCCAGCGCGCCCGCCGCAGGTCTGCTTCCAGATCCACGTTCTGCCCCGCGCCCAGGGCATCCAAATCGGCAAAGGTATAGGAGTGCAGGTAGGCGCTGTAAATCGGCCCGCCGGCGGACGAACCATACAGCCGCTTGACCGCCCGCGCCAGGTCATCCTTGCCCAATACAACCTGTGCCGGGCAAGAGGCGCATTGTCGCCAGACCTGTGGTTCGGTGATGAACACAATGTGTTCGCGCGCTCCCGGGCCGCCTCCCAACACGTCATCCAGCGTTTGCACATCTGGGCTGATGAGTGTGGCCGCCTCGCGCGCAATCTGCGCGATCAGGTTGCTGTCTCCGACTGTGCGCAGCCGGTTGACCGGCGGCACCACATCATTGTAGACAAAAGTCGGGTACAGCCGATATTTGGCTGTCAGAATGCGCAGGGCGGCAGCATCCACCTGGGAGGCAAACACCGGGTCGGTGTGGTATTTTTGGACGAAAAAATCGAGCACTTCGAGCACCGTTTCGTACACACTTTGCCCTCCGCTTTGAATATCTCCCAGATAGATCAAATCGTTACCCGCCAGGAAGGCATCGCGCGCCACCAACGCCGGGTTGAACTCCAACCCCGTCGGATCGTAAAACCGGCGCACGGCCTGGGTATCGAGCGCGTTACAAACGATCAGGCCGCCGTTTTCCCGCCAGTCGGCAAAGGCCGGCAAGTCCAAAATGGCCGATAGAGAAGCCGCGTCCAGGCTTACCGGGCGGGTTGTCAAACGGATGTTGCCCTGAAACCCCTGGTAACGAATGTGCGAGACCAGCAAACCATCGGCCTGGGCAATTTCCGAGGCGGCCCCGCCGGTGACGGCGGCAAAGGGAGCCAGTTCCACCTGCTGCAATTGCTCCAGCGAGCGACGCACCACCGGGATATCCACCTGCGGATCGCGGTCGATCACGCCCATGCCAGGGAAGGCGCCCGGGACGACCAGCAGCTGCCCCTGGCTGCCCGTATGCAGCCCGTCCACATAGGCCTGCCCCAGGCGCCCCACCCAGAATGGATCGCCGCCAAACACCCCCACCCCGGGGTCGCCAAGACGGGCGACATTCGGATCGCTGAGCACATCCAGCGAGGGGCCAAAGAAGAGATTGATCCCCAGCGCGCTCAACTCGCGCCCTACCACCTGGGCGCTTTGCCGCGTCAGGTCCAGGTCCCAAGAGGCGCCCAGCGCCATTTGCGGAGGTTGCTGCGAGAGGCCGCTCAGGATGGCATCCCAGGGCGGGCCGCCGCCCGTCTGTTGCACACCGATCCACAACGGGATGTACGTCGTGCGGCGGGTTTGCCCGGTTTCCGCATCCAGGCGGTTCTCCAGGGAGCTCTCCCAGGCCAGGGTTTGCAAGTCTGCCGTCAGCTGATACAGGCGGTCGACCGTGTCCGGCGGGGGCGCAAAATTGCCGTTTTCTGCCCGCAGCACCACGCCGCCCACATAATGATTGAAAACCAGGTCGTAAATCGGAGCGTCGGGTTCTACCGCCACCCCGTCAAAAGTCACCAGGAACAACTGCCCCACCCGCTCTTCCGGCGACAACGTGCTCAACAAAGCGCGCGCGCGGGTCTCCGGGGTATCGGCCTGCGGAGGGAGCGCCGCCAATGCCGGCGCCAGCGGCGAAACGCTGGCCGCCAGCAAAGCCAGAACCATCAGCCACCGCCACCTGTTTCTCATGCTGCCGCTCCATTGGTTGCAACCAGTTGACGCCACAGCTGCGGCTGGATATTACCGCCAGAAACCAGCGCCACCGCCGGTGGTGCAACCATCCCGGCGAGCAAGGCCGCCAGGGGCACCGCGCCAGCCCCTTCTATTTTTTCTCCATATCGTTGCCAGGCAAAGGCGATTGCCCGCCCAATGTCTGCCTCAGAAACCAGGATGATGTCATCCACCAGGCGGCGAATGACAGGAAGCGTGAGCGAGGGTTCTTCAATGGCGCCGGTCAACCCGTCGGCCAGGGAATCGAGGTCTGGCAGGCCCTCCTGGCTGCCATGATAGAAGAGGTGGTGCATAAAGGGCGCCCGTTCCGCCTGCACGCCAATCAGGCGCGGGCGCATTCCACTGCCCGCCAGCGCAGAGGCCACGCCCGCCAGCAAGCCGCCGCCGCTGACGGGCACCAGCACTGCCAAGGAAGCCAGTTCGGGTAGATCGGCGGCCAATTCCAGCCCCGCCGTCCCCTGACCGGCCACGATCTGCCCATCGTTGTAGGGGGAAACCCAGGTTTTCCCTTGCGCGGCGGCGTAGGCCTTGCCCGCCGCTTCGGCCTCGGCATAGCCACCATCCACCAGGTGCAATTGCGCGCCCAGAGAACGCATAGCCTCCAGTTTGACAGAGGGCGCCGTCCGTGAGACAAAAACTTCCACCGGAGCGCCGCTGATCTGCCCGGCCAGGGCCAGCCCCTGCCCATGATTGCCCGCCGAAGCCGCCACCAAACCGGCCTGGCGCTCCCACGCTTGCAAAGAAAGCACCTTGTTCAAGGCGCCGCGCGCCTTGAAAGAGCCGGTCACCTGCCGGTTTTCCCATTTGAGATACCAGTTTCGTTCTGCATCGTGCGTCAGAGGAGTACGCCGCACATGGGGCGCAATCCGCTCAGCCGCCTGAAGTATCCATTCGTAAGGGATCATCCTTGCTCCGAAAAGATTTGTCGCGCCAGGGCCGGGTCATCGGTGAAAATGGCGTCCACGCCCCAGGCGCGCAAACGGCGCATATCCGGCGGACGGTTGACCGTGTACACATGCACGCGCCCGCCCCGGCGGTGAACCGCCTGCACCAGCGCCGGCGTAACGTTTTTCAGGTGCGGGTGCAGCGCCTGGCAACCCCAGCGCCACAAACCGCCGTCCACCATGCGCCCAAACCGGTTGGGTTCAGAAAGCATCCCACGATAGATCTGCGGCGCCAGCGCTGCGGCCAGCCACAAGTTTTGTGGGAAGAAAGAAGAAAGCAAAACCCGGTCTTGCAGACCAAAGCGCCGCACCAGACGCACCACGCGCCCCACCAGGCCATCCAGCGGCGAGGTGTAATTGGTCAGCTCGATGTTCAAAATCGCGCGCTGGCCGAACCGTTCCAAGACTTCCTCCAGGGTGGGGATCTGCGCCCGCCCCGCCGCAGCGGGGAAGTGAGCCGCTGCGTTCAGCCGACGCAACGCCGCCAGCCGCTGGCGATTCACCCGCCCCTGTCCGTCCGTCGTTCTGTCCAGGGTGGCATCGTGTATGACCACCACCCGCCCGTCCTGCGAAAGTTTAACGTCGAACTCCAGGCCGTCCGCCCCTTCCTGCAAGGCCAACTCGAAAGCCTCGAGGGTGTTTTCCGGAGCGTGAGCAGAAGCGCCCCGATGTCCAAAGACAAAGGGGCGCCCCAGGTCCGGCCAGCGCAACATCAGAGCTCCACGAAATACGATTTCGCCGCCCGATCGATCAAATCGCGCGTCATGGCTGGTTTGACGGCCATATAGCGGGCAATGTCAATGATCTGATCGCAGAGATCGCGCGGGTGCGAGGCGCGCAATTTGCGATTGCGCTTGATATACCATTCTTGCAGCAAATACGCCAGGCCCTGATCGCTGTATTCCACCCCTTTGGCGCGGGCCACGCGGCGGAAGATCTCTCGAAATTGCTCATAGTTCGGGTCGCCAATTTCAATCTTGTGGCGCAGACGGCGCAAAAAGGCTTCATCCACCAGGTCGCGCGGCGGCAGGTTGGTAGAAAAGACCACCAGCACATCGAAGGGAATATCTATCTTTCGACCCGTGTGCAAAGTGAGAAAATCTACCCGGTTTTCCAGCGGCACAATCCAGCGGTTGAGCAAGTCGCGCGGGCGCACCTGTTGGCGACCAAAGTCATCGATCAACAAGATGCCGCCATTCGCCTTGACCTGGAAAGGCGCCTCGTAAAACTTGTTGACGTCATCGAAGACCAGGTCCAACCCCTCCAGCGTCAGTTCCCCGCCCACCACGATGAACGGGCGGCGGATTTTGATCCAGCGCGGGTCGCGGCGGGTGCTGCTGCGCAATGACCCGGTTCCCGTTGCTGTTGTGTCTTCTTCCGGGGCGCGCTGATGGTTCACCGAATCGTACAATTTGATGACCTGCCCATCCACATAGAGCGCATAGGGGATGTACATGCTATGCGAAAGGATCAGGTTGCCAAAGGCGCGGGCGACGCTGGTCTTGCCGTTGCCCGGCGGGCCATAGAGGAAAATGGACGTGCCCGAGTTGAGCGCCGGGCCTAACCGCTGAAATGTCTCTTCCGAAAGCACCAGTTGCGAGAGGATCTGGCGCATGGTGCGGGCTGTGACGATCACCCGGCCACGGCTCTGTTTGCGAATGGCCTCGTTATACACATCGATGGGCACCGGCGCCGGCCCGGCATACTGGCTGCGTTCCAACGCTTCTTGCGCCCGCGCCCGACCAACGGAGGTGATCGCATATTGGTACGCCCCCTCGCCCAAGCCCATTTGCGAGGAACGCACTTCTACCAGTTTCTCGCGTTTCAATGTGTCCAGCAACTGGTCGGTCACCCCGGCAAAGGGCAAGGCCAGCAGCTCGGCAATCTTGAACCCCGAGAGATACCCCTGAAAGTACAGGATCTTCAACGTCAAATCTTGCAGCCACAACGGTGAAAGCCCGGTGTCTTCTAGGCGGGTGATAGGCGGCGGCACAAACCCCTGCCCGCCGCGATTAGCCGCTGCCGCCGGTTGACGTCCCATAAAAGCCATAGCGATTTCTCCCAAAACTAAAATCAGGATACGGACTGCGCCCGTCGGATGAATGCACAGGTGAAATCATTATATGCCAAAGTCCGCCCTGGCTCAACGGTCGCGTTGGCTTTTGCGCTTTACATCTGCCTTGCAAGTTGTTCGCTGCCAACGAGCGCACGGCTCCGGTATAATCTGCACATCTTTTTCACCACCTCAGGATTTTCCTCATGAACCTTTCCGTGATCATCCCTGTGTACAACGAACGGCAGACCATCGCAGAGATCGTCCGCCGCGTGCAAGCGACTGGCCTGGCCACCGAAATCATCATCGTAGACGACGGCTCGCAAGACGGTACGCGCGAGGTACTCCAGCGGCTGGCCGCCGCCCACCCCGAAATTCGTCTGTTTTTCCACGAGCAAAACCAGGGCAAGGGTGCCGCCGTCCGCACCGGCTTGCAGCACGCCAGCGGCGACGTGCTGCTCATTCAAGACGCCGACCTGGAATACGACCCGCGCGATTATCCCATCTTGCTCAAGCCCATCGAGGAGGGTCTCGCCGATGTCGTCTATGGCTCGCGCTTCCTGGGCGCGCCGCGCCGCCCGGTCATGTTCTGGCACATGGTCGCCAACAAATTGCTCACTTTCCTGACCAACCTGCTCTACAACACCATCCTGACAGACATGGAAACCGGCTACAAGGTCTTTCGCCGCGAAGTGGTGCAAGAC
>WGAD01000303.1 GCA_015489255.1 Anaerolineales bacterium
CCTGGGGATCGTCTCCTATCAGATTGGCCAGGTTGTTCAGAGTCATCGCCACATCGGCCTTGAACACCCCGGGGTTGCGCTTGGCCAGTTCTCGACGAATAGCCAGCGCTTCCCGATAGAGCTGCTCGGCTTCCTGCCGGCGCTGGGGATCGTCTCCGATAAGAGCGGCCAGGTTGTTCAGAGTCATCGCCACATCGGCCTTGAACACCCCGGGGTTGCGCTTGGCCAGTTCTCGATAAATGCCCAGCGCTTCCCGATAGAGCTGCTCGGCTTCCTGCCGGCGCTGGGGATCATCTCCTATCAGGTTGGCCAGGTTGTTAAGAATCCTTCCGATCTCAGGCTGGTATTCTGCCGGATGTTTTCTGGCAAGTTTGCGTGCATGCTGCAAGGCGTCGCGATAGAGTTTTTCGGCTTCCTGGCGTTCCTGTAACTTTTGGAGCAGGTCGGCGTAATCGATGGTGATATCGAGGTCGTCGGGTTGGAGCAGATGGGCAAGTCGATATTCCTGTTTCGCTTGATCGAAATTCAGCGCCAGTTCGTGAGCAGCGGCGGCCTGGGCATGCAGGGCGGCAGCCTGGGCGTCGATATGGCTGGCCGCTTGGGAAAGCAGCCGGGCCGCACGTTCGAATTTGCCTTTGCGCAATGCTTGTTGCGCCTCGGCGATGCGTTTGTCGTCAGGCCGTTGTTGACGGGCTTTTTCCAGTTGTTGTTGCAGGGTGTGGTAGCGCTTTTCCCAGTCTTCGATCTGCTTTTTGAGCTGCGCCGCATAGTCATTGAGATTGCGAGTGGTGCGTAGCTGTTCGTTGAGAAGCGCCATGAGTTTTTTCAAAACCTCGGGCGGGAGAGTGTTGCGAGTGCATTGGATTTCCACGTGGGCATGATCGAGACCACCGGTGACGATGGGGCTGCAATCGCCTTGGGTCTCGTTCCGGCCATCACTCGATGAGCCCGAGGATTCAGCTATGAGCAGATACCAAGCAAAGGGCAGTAAAACCGCCGCGACCACTATAGGCAGCAACCAACGCGGTGCAGTGTGAAAAAACAGGCTGAAGCGACGGGACGACTTGGGCGGCATCCACTTTACTTTTCCACGCTGGGGTGGCGGTGTGGCCGGCTGCTGAGTAAGCACGCGGTAGAGGGCCTCGTAATCCTCCCACATGCGGTAGTGGTTGCCGCTTTTGAGAATGGTGGGAATGTGGTCGATTTGGCCGTTTTCTGGCAGGATCGGAATGAATTTGTGGTTACGACCGAAGTTGTCGTATAGCGCTTGGGTGATGATGGCGCCTTCCCAGGCAACACCATGACCACTGTCGGAACTTTCACGTCGGTACCGGGTCAGATAACCCGGCGTGCAGACCACCAAGACGAAGTCGGCCTTTTCGATCTCTTTTTCCATCCACAGAGGCCAACCCTCCGCCGGCCAGGGATGGACATATTGATCCAGTTGAACGTTCAGCCCATCTTCAACCAGACGATCGGCCAGCTGCCGCACCCACGCTTTATGAGCCTTGGAGTCGTGACTGTAGCTGATGAAAACCCGCGAGGAATCTGACATCCGTGGATTCCTTTCCCTGGTATCGACCTGCTAGTTGGCAGATGCTACCGAAAAAACAGGGTTGTGAAAAAATTTTTTAGTAATCTACCCCTGCCACAATAAGATGCCGCCACTTCCAAGGGGGAGAGGCCGTAAAATAAGAAAGTGTTTTTCCGCTTGCGTGGTCGCGAATGCCCCCTGAAGGGTTTTTAAACATCTTGTCAGGCGGCGTTGGAGCGGTGCTGGAGCTGCTGATTGGTGAGTCGTTCCCGGATGGCGAAATAGAGAGGTTTGAGATCGGGCCGGAGTCCTTTTTCCACCGCCGCCAGGGTGCTGAAGAAAGGCGCCCGCACGCCGTGATACTCCACCGCCTTGCCAACCTGATGGAAGGGAATCCCCGAACGCCGCGCCAGCCGCGGCAGATAGGGCTCCATCATCGCCAGCGCCTGGGGCCGGCCGATCAGACGACCGGTGGCGGTGGCGGCCAGGAAGAGCGCGACGGCAATGAGCGGAAAGGTTCGTTCTTCCAAAGGAGAGCGCTCCAGCGCTTCGATCTCTCCGTACCGGGTGGCGGCTTCGCCACGGCGGCGGCGGAAGGCGCCGTCCACCGCCAGGCGCGACAACTCGCACAGGTGGCTCCGTTCCAGCCCCAACTGCCGCAACAGCGGCCGGTCGAGCGCCTCGCCGCAATGCCGCTCCAGAGGCAGGGGCAGATCCGGCAGCGCGGGCACCAGACGCACGCAGC
>WGAD01000304.1 GCA_015489255.1 Anaerolineales bacterium
ATTGACGCCATCTTGCAAACCATGCTAGAAAACACCCCCCTGGACAACCGCGGCATCCGCCTGCAAGAGGGGCCGGATGGCAGCGTGGTCGTTTGGGTGGGGTTATCGCGTTACGCCAGCGTAGATGAAGTCCCGGAGGAGGCCATCCGTCGCAGCATCCAGGCGGCCATCCAGGCCTGGGAAAACCGCCTATAGCCTCCCCGGTGCCCGGCAGCGCCCCCTAGCGATACATCACCAGCCCTGCCAGCCCCGCCAGGATCAACACCATAGGGGAGGGCACGCCCAGCCACAAGGCAGCCAGGGAGATCAGCGCCAACGCCCAGTGGCCTGTCCTTTTCGTTGGCAAGGAGTGAAAGATCTTCCACCCGACCACCGCGACCATCGCCGCCAGCGTCGGGGTCAAGCCGTGCAAAAAGCCCGTCAGCCAACCGGCCTGACGCAAAGGCTCCAGCATCCACAAAGCCAGCACAACCATTGCCACCGGGGGAAAAAGCGCCCCGGTCAACGCCGCCAGCATTCCTCCCACTCCTCCGCTGGCATAGCCTACGAGCAAGGCGAGTTTAATGGCTTCTCCTCCCGGCAACGCATTGGAAAAACCGACCGCTTCGACAAAACGGCGCTCATCCAACAAATCGCCCACCACCTCTTCATACACCAGCCCAATGGCTGCCGGCCCTGAGGTGCTCAGCGAAAACGATTTGAAGAAAACCCAAAAGATGCGCAGCCACCGTTTACTTCTGTTCTTGGTCATGCAAACCACCACACCCCCAGCAACCCAGAAACCAGCAAAACCAGCGGCGCAGAAAGGCCACGCGCCAGGGCAACAGCGCTACACAGAGCGATGACCGCCACCCGCCAATCGGGCAAGTGACCGCCATCCAGCAACATGCGCCCGGCGACAAAAAACATCAAAGCGCTGATGGCCGGCGTCAGCCCGTCCACCAGGCGTTCGATCCAGGCCGGGCGACCCAGGCGCCGCAACATCACCATCAACGCTCCCACAAGGACGACCGGCGGCAGGATCGTGCCCAAAAAGGCTGCCGCCGCTCCCTCCACCCCTCCCAACCGATACCCGATGAAGAAAGCCAGTTTGACGGCCTCGCTGCCCGGCAAAATGCTCGTCACGCCCACGGCTTCGACAAATTGCGCCTGTGTCAGATACCGCCCTACCAGCTCCGTGTGCAACAAACCAATGGCTACCAGCCCGGAAGTGCTCAGCAGGTTGGCCTTGAGAAACAGCCAGAAAATATCCCCAAACATGGGCTTTCAATCCGTGTCAAAATCGCGGATCAGGTACAGTTCACCGCGCCGAAAACCGCGGTTGAGATAATACTGCCGCGTCCCCACGGCGGCGATAACCGCCAGCCGTCGAAAGCCACGCTCGCGGGCAATGTCGGCGGCGGCTTCCAACAGGCGCGTTCCCAGCCCGATGTGTTGCGCGGCGCCCGCATCTTCATGCCCCACCGGCAGCGACTGCCCATACACATGCACTTCGCGGATCAATGCCGCCCCTTTCAGCTCTGGGATGCCTGCATCGGGAGCGTCCTTGCGCGGCAACGACAGGCGCAAAAATCCTGCCAGGCGGTCATCCGGTGTATCAAAGGAAAGGAAATGCTCCTCCGCTTCCGCTGCTTCGTAGGTCAAATCGTGCCAGGCCAGGGACTCAGGGTCGATCTTTTGGCCGCGCACCTCGCGGCAGCGGATACACTGGCAGCGCGTACCACGCCGCGCCATCTCGCGGTGCACGTCCTGGCGCAGGCTGGTGCGTCGGTTTCCTTCGACCACATGCGTGGAGGGAATATCGCGGATGACGCGATTGATGCGGCAATAGCGCGGCGTATGCGGCTTGATATCTGCCAGCAAGTTGACCAGTGTTTCCGTATCGTAAGGGTGGTATTCGCCGCGCTGCCAGTAAGCAAACAGCTCCGTATCGGGCAGCAACTGGGTGGGGTAAATTTTCAATTCATCGGGGCAATACCCTTGCCACAACCGCAAATAATCCTGGCGGTCGCTGGCCGGCGTGGCCCCCAGGAGGTTGGGCATCCAGTGCATCACCACCTTGAAAGCCGCCGCCCGCAACAGGCGCGTGGCGGACATCATGTCTGACGTCGTGTGGCCGCGCCGGTTGAGCGCCAGGATCCGGTCGTCCAGGCTTTGCGCGCCCAATTGCACTTTCGTCACCCCCAGGCGGCGCAGCCAGCGCAGTTCGCGCGGATCGATCTCGTCCGGGCGGGTCTCGATCACCAGGCCCACGTTCCGGTGGGCGGCGGTTTCATTCAGGCGTTGTGCCTCTTCCAGCGTCGGCGCTTCTTCGCCGTTCAGGGCATCGAAACAACGCTTGATAAACCATTCCTGGTAATCCCGCCGATAGGCGCTGAAGGTGCCGCCCAAAACCAGCAATTCGATCTTGTCGGTCGGGTGTCCGGTGATCGTTAAAGTCTCCAGGCGGGCGCGCACCTGATCGTATGGGTCGAAGTTATGCTCCAGCCCTCTCATGGCTCCGGGTTCGTCCGGCAGGTACGATTTGGGCATACGCACATCCGTCGGGCAAAAGATGCACTGCCCCGGGCAGGGGTACGGCTTGGTGAGCACCGTCACCGTGGTAACGCCGGAAAGCGTCCGTACCGGTTTGAGCCGAATGCGGGCCAGCAGGTCCGGGTCTGGTTCAAGCTCGCCAGCGGCGACCATCTGCTGATACGCCATCACCAGGAAAGACTTCCCCAGGTAACCGCCTCCATCGGGCAGGGGATGGCGTCGCAACGCCTTGAGCACCGGCACCCCGGCGCGGACATCGGCCAGCGCCAGCCGCGCCAGGGCCAGTTTTTCCGGCGTCACCGTTTTGGCCTGCCGCCAACGTCGTTTTTTTTCTTCAAAAGACATGGGAAAATCACCTATAATTCGCCATATGAACGCGAACACCGCCTTGCGGTTGCTGGAAATCAATCGCCAATTTTACCAAACCTTCGGCGGCGCCTTTGCCTCCACCCGTCGGCGCCTCCAGCCGGGCGTCGAGCGGCTGCTGCCGCGCATCCCCCGGGCGGCAAACTGGCTAGACCTGGGTTGTGGCAACGGCTACCTTGCCCGCCGCCTGGCCGCCAATGGGCACAGCGGGCGCTACCTGGGAGTGGATTTCAGCCGCCCCCTGCTGGACGAAGCCCCCTCCGGGGCCGTCTTTATCGAAGCCGACCTCACCGGCCCCTGGCGCGAACGTTTGCCGCACCCCCTCTGGGACGTGGTCAGCGCCTTTGCTGTGCTGCACCACCTGCCTGGAGAATCCTTGCGCCAGCAAGTGCTGCAACAAGCGCGGGCTTGCCTGCCTCGCGGCGGGTGGTTTTTGCATTCGGAGTGGCAATTCCTCAACAGCCCGCGCTGGCGTGCGCGCGTACAGCCCTGGGAGCGGGCCGGCCTGTCTCCTGCGGCGGTCGATGCGGACGACTACCTGCTCGACTGGCGGCATGGCGGCGAGGGCCTGCGCTATGTGCACCACTTCAGCGAGGCAGAATTGCAACGGCTGGCCGCAGCCAGCGGCTTCCACGTGCGCGAGACCTTTTATTCCGACGGGAAGGAGGGCAACCTGGCCCTCTACCAAATCTGGGAAGCGGTCTGAGCGCGCCGCCGCTCAGGGCACGTTATCTGGCCACAGGATGTATTGCCACCAGTTGTGATGAATCCCATTTGTACGCCCGGCAACGTGCGGCAGGTGTTTCAGCCACCAGCGGTGATGCTGCAACAAATCCCCGTTTCCCCATTCCTGCGCGTTGACCTGGCGCACATCGCCCTGAAAGTTCGGGAAGTTGTTCAACCAGTCGTAACATTCGCTAGGCACATACCGCGGGTTGCCCCAGTCGTAATCGCGCTCACTGTTGGGGGCAAAGTGGATCGTGCCAACGGCAGCCCGCCCCGGCGCTTTCAGATCGTAACGAGTGAAGCGTTCCCACAGGTTGGCCTCTCCCTGCAAGCCGGCAAAGGTGCGCGCCATGATCGACTCCGCCCGGTGCCCAAAGGATTCCAGCATCTCCCCCACCCCACGTTCATAGGAGAACCCCATCACCACAAAGCGGCGGGGACAGGTTTCGGTGCCCTTGAGCACCGGGCCGTTGCACCAGAACGCCCCCTTCCCCCCCATGACGGATTCATAAAACCCGCCGTGGGGAAAGGCAAAGACCCAAATCTCATCTACCTCGCCACGGGCGACGCGCTCGAGCGCGTTCAGGCGGCGCAAGATGTCCAGGTAATCAGCTTGTTCCGGCTGGTGTGGGGGTTCCACGCCCTGCAGCACGCGCCAATATGTTTCCGGCGTGTAGCGAAAGCCATCCTTAAAGCGGGGAAACTCGGGCAGCACCACCCGTTCCACAATCTCATAGCGTGCCAGGCCGCTGCTGTCTTGCAAGATTTCCCGGCCAAAAGCATTCGCCAGCTGATCCGGGTGATTCCAGCGCATCGTCTCGCGCAAGGTGCGGCCATCCTCATCCATTGGCGGATCGAAGACCACCACCAGCACCTTGTTACGTATGATCTGCGCCGGTTCTTCTGCTGAATCGGGCAGAGAGGCAGGAGAATAGACTGGCGCCCCATTCGTCTGCGGAGAAGTGGTTCCACCCAGCAAACGGCGCAGCCAGTCGAACAGGGCAGCCAGGGTGTCTTGGCTCATCGGAACCTCCCTTCTAGGGAATGTGCGGCGCAAAATAAACCTGGTCGTCCGCGGCAACCACCAGCACGGCATCGGGGGTCACGACAAACGCCGTCCAGCGCAGCCCGTCGGGCGGCTGGCCTGTTTGCGCCTTGAGTACGTTTTGCAGCAATCGCGTTTGCGGGCTAAAACGATACACCGCGCTGTGCGCGCTGTCCAGCGCCAGCAAGGCGGTGTTCGGCGGCAGCGTCACTTGCAATTGGGCAAAGGCCGTTCCCGGAATGCGGGCGGCATCGGTGTAACCTGGGCGGGTATCGCGCAAGATCACCCCTTCTTCGCAACGGTTGGGGACGGTTTGCAGCAGACTGTACTGGCAAATGGTCAACGACCCGTCGCCGTTGAGCAGGAAAAGTTCCCCACCATATACGTCCATCGCCTGCACGTTGGCGACGTCGGGCACCTCAGCATCGAAAAAGTACAACGGCGGACGGGTAAACTCGCCGGCCTCATCGGGCGGGTAGATCCAAACGGCGCGCGCGTTGCGGTCCAAAAGATACAGGAAACCATCCCGCCAGGCAGCAACATCAATTTGCAATTCTCCGCGATTGGTCGCCGGCAGGCGGGAGATTCGCGGCGCCGCGCCCGGTTCGCACCACAACACGCCCCCGCCCGCGCCCACCGCCAGCGCGCCGTCCCGTTCTGGGGAGGCCAGCACCGCCACCAGGCGGCCCACTTCGCCCTCTGCCGCGCAGGAAAATCCGGCGTTCCATCGGTAGCCGCTGGCCGTCCGCTCCGCGCGATACACGGCATTGGTCGTTGCGTCCAGCAGGTATAAAGCCCGGGCGCTGGCCGCCAGGCCCGTGATCCGCGCTTCCGGCGGCAGGTTTAAGGCTGCGGGAACGAAGGCCGTCCGCAAGACGCCATCCAGCTGATCCAGCGCCGCGCGGGCTTCCTTTTGCAGGGCCGCGCTTTCTTCCAGCGGCATCAGCGCGTCGGCTTGCTCCAGAATCGACAAAACGGCTTGCCAGGATTCTCGTTGCAAAACGGGGTTCGTCTCCGTGCGCGCCTGCACGGCCAGCGCATCGGCCTGGGCGTATAACCCTTGCGCCTGCGCCCGCAACCCGCGCTGCAAATACACTGTGCTGGCGCCGATCGCCACCACCAGTGGAATTAGCACGGCCAGGAAGGCCAACAAGCGGTTGGAGAGAAAATCGGCGCTTTCGCCTTCATCGGCAAACGGCAACAAACGCGTTGCAAACTGCCTCCAGGCCTTCCGCCACCGCTGCCAGCGGGCGCGCCCGCGCTGAATTTTCGTCAACGCCTGCTCCGCCAGGGCACGCCGCTGTTCGGGAGACAAACGCGAGGCCACAGCGGGCGGTTGCGCCTGCGGTTCAGCTGATGGCAGCGGATCGTGCGTCTTCTCGTTGTGCGGCTCGGAGGCTTCTTCCGCCGGTTGCACATCCAGCAGGACGGCGTGGACGTCTTGATCGTTCAATTGCAGCAGCGAATCGGCCATCACTGCCGCTGGGGTGGCCGCCTTTTCGCGGGTAAAGAACGCTTCCCATTCTGCCGGCGCCTGGGCGCACAAGGCCAGTTTCATCGGCGCCGAGCGTTCAAGCCGCCCGAGGGTGTGCGGCACGGCCTGCCCCAGGCCCAACCCGCGCCCGGCCCGCGCATCTGCCGAGAAGGTTTGCCCTCCCTCCACCGACAGGGAGAAGACCTGCACCGCACCGCTGAGCAAAAAATAGAGCGCATCCTCGCGGATCGCCAGCAACACAACCCGTCCAGCCAGGTATTGCCCGGGCTCGCTGGCAGCGGCATTCAACCGGCGCAGATCAGCGTTCAGGGCCGCCGCTGCGGCGCGTAACGCCGTCGTCACCGATCCGCTGGTCTGGTAAAATGTGTCGGCAGCGCGAGCGACCATGCGCCGCACCTCCTCCTCGTCCACCTGGCGCGCGCCAGACACCGCCAGATAAACAAGGAAAGCATCATCCCGTCGGCTGCGAGCGCAGCGGGCCGGCGGCAGGCGCAACAACAGCCCTGGCATTTCAGGGCGCATTTCTGCGTTCAAGCGATACAGGGGAAAGGTCTTGAGGCGAAAATCCGTCTTCATGTTACCTAGATTATACAGGCAAACCCAAAGGCCAATGGAGAGCGAATGGAATACCAACTTCACACCAGTTTCACCACACTGGAACCCTTGCGCGCCGCCTGGAACGGCTTACTGCGGCGCAGCATCACCAACACACCCTTTCTGCGGTACGAATACCTGAAAGCCTGGTGGGAGCTCCGGGGCGGCGGGGAATGGCCGTCAGACGCCCTTTTGCGGGTGGTCACCGCCCGCCAGGACGGCGAATTGCGCGGCATCGCCCCTTTGTTTCAGGTGGACGACCGCCTCCTCCTGCTGGGCAGTGTGGAAA
>WGAD01000305.1 GCA_015489255.1 Anaerolineales bacterium
ACTTGCACACCCACCTGGCCGAAACCGAAGACGAAGAACAATTTTGCCTGGAGAAATTCGGGCGCCGCCCGGTGGGCTACATGGAAGAGCTCGGCTGGATGGCAGGAGATGCCTGGTTTGCCCACAGCGTCTGGGTCAACCAGGAAGAGATCGCCCTATACGCGCGCAGCGGCGCGGGCGTGGCGCATTGCCCCACCTCCAACATGCGCCTGGCCTCGGGCATCGCGCCGGTCAAGGAATACCTGGCCGCGGGCGTCAAGGTCGGCCTGGGCGTGGATGGCTCGGCCTCCAACGATGGCTCGCACCTGCTGGCCGAGGTGCGTCAAGCCATGCTCCTGGCGCGCGTGCGCGAAGGCACCACCGGCTTCTCCCGCTCCGATGACCCCAGCCGCAAACTGATGACCGCCCGCGAAGCCCTGTGGCTCGGCACCCGCGGCGGCGCTGCCGTGCTCGGGCGCAGCGACATCGGCTCGCTGGAAAGCGGCAAATGCGCCGATTTCTTTGCCATAGACCTCAACCGCCTGGAATACGCCGGCGGGCAGCACGATCCGGTGGCGGCTATCGTCTTCAATCAGCCCGTGCGCGTAGATTACACCGTCGTCGGCGGCCGGTTCGTCGTCCGCCAGCAACAAATGGTCACCCTGGACGAAGGCGCGCTCATTCGCCGCCACAACCAGATTGCGAACGCTTTACTCACCCCGTAACCGAGGAAAGGCAGGTTTTATGACACATGCATCCCAACTCCAGTTACGCCAAACCCTGGTCAACGTCGCCATGGGGCGCCAGCCCGCCGATCTGGTGATTCGCAACGGGCGCTGGGTCAGCGTTCAGACCGGCGAAATCATCCCCGGGACCAGCATCGCCATCGCCGCCGGGCACATCGCCTACGTCGGCGACGACGCCAGCCACTGCATCGGTGAAAAGACCCAGGTGATCGAGGCCGCCGGGCGCTACCTCGTCCCGGGTCTGCTCGACGGCCACATGCACATCGAAAGCGGTATGGTCACCGTTACCGAATTCGTGCGCGCCGTCGCGCCGCGCGGCGTCACTGGCCTCTTCGTCGACCCGCACGAAATCGCCAACGTGTTTGGCCTGCCAGGCGTTCGCCTGATGGTGGACGAGGCCGCCGTGCAGCCCATCCACGTCTGGGTACAAATGCCTTCCTGCGTCCCCTCGGCGCCTGGCTTGGAAACCCCGGGCGCAGCCATTGGCCCGGAAGAAGTCGCTGAAGCGATGACCTGGGATGGGATCATCGGCCTGGGCGAAATGATGAACTTCCCCGGCGTGGCCGCCGCAGATGAAAAAATGCTGGCCGAAATCGCCGCCACCCACGCCGCGGGCAAAACGGTCGGTGGGCACTACGCCAGCCCGGAACTGGGGCTGGCCTTTCATGGCTATGTGGCCGGCGGCGCAGAAGACGACCACGAGGGCACCCGCCTGGAAGACGCCATCGCCCGCGCCCGCCAGGGTATGCGCCCCATGCTGCGCTACGGCTCCGCCTGGCACGATGTTGCCAGCCAGGTAGGCGCCATTCTGGAAAAAGGGCTGGACCCGCGTCGCTTCATCCTCTGCACCGACGACAGCCACGCCGCCACCATCGCCTATGAGGGACACATGGACCGCGTGCTGCGGCACGCCCTCGATCAGGGTCTCGACCCCATGACCGCCCTGCAAATGATGACCATCAACACCGCCGAACACTTCGGCCTCAGCCGCGAAATGGGCATGATCGCCCCCGGCCGCTGGGCAGATATCGTCATCACCAGCGATTTGCGCCACTTCCAGGCCGAGGTCGTCGTTGCCAAGGGCCAGGTCATCGCCCGCGACGGGCAGCTGGTGGTGGAGCTGCCCTCCTACCCCTATCCGGAATGGGCTACCCATTCCGTACACCTGGGCCGCCAGTTGACGGCGCAAGATTTCCGCCTGGAAGCGCCAGCCGGCGCCTCCCGGGTGATCGCCCACGTCATCGGCGTCATCGAAAACCAGGCGCCCACCCGCCACCTGCGGATGGAGGTCGCCCCCCAGGACGGCGAAATCAAGGTGGATCTGAGCCGCGACCTCGCCAAAATCGCCCTGGTGGAGCGACACAAAGGCACCGGCGGCGTGACGGTCGGCCTGGTGCATGGCTTTGGCTTCACGGAGAAATGCGCCATCGCCACCACCGTAGCACACGACAGCCACCACATGATCGTCGTCGGCACCGACGAAGCCCTGATGGCCCAGGCGGCCAACCAACTGGCAGCCACCCAGGGCGGGCAAGTCGTCATCAAAGACGGCGAGGTCATCGGGCTGGTCGAACTGCCGATCGCCGGGCTGATGTCCAACGAACGTGCTGAAATCGTAGCCGAAAAAGCCGGCGCCGTGCTCGCAGGTTTCCGCGCCTGCGGCTGTACCCTGAACAATGCCAACATGCAGCTCTCTTTACTGGCGCTGGTCGTCATCCCCGAACTGCGCATCTCCGACAAAGGCCTGGTGGATGTCTCACGCTTTGAGTTCATCCCGCCTTTGGAGGCCGTATGAACAAATCGCGCTACACGTTTCAGCACCTGCAATCGATCCTCGCCAACATCATCGCCAAAACACCACCGGGGCAACGCCTGCCTTCCGAACCCGAACTGGCGCGTCAGCTGGGCGTCAGCCGCGCCACCCTGCGCGAGGCCATGCGCACCTTTGAAGCCCAAGGCCTCATCCGCCGCCGCCAGGGATCCGGCACCTTTGTCACCGGGCGCCTGCCCGTGCTCGAAAGCGGCCTGGAAGTGCTGGAAAGCGTCGACACCCTGGCGCGGCGCAAACAAATCGATATCGCCATCAGCGATCTCTCCATCGTCACCCTGCGCAACTCCGACTACGCCGCCGCCCTGGACGCGCCCGTAGACACCCCTCTGACCTATGTAGAGCGCATCATCCGTATTGACGAAAAACCCGTCGCCTGGCTGATCGACGTCCTACCGGCCAGCGTATTACAAGCCGAAGAACTGCCCGCCGATTTCCGCGGCTCCGTGCTCGACTACCTCCTGGCACGTGGCGACCAGCTGTCTCACTCGCGCGCCGAGGTCACGGCCATCGTCGCCCCGGCAGATGTCGCCAAAAAATTGCACATTCAGCGCGGCGATGTATTGCTGGCCTTCACCGCCTGGCTATACGATGAACAAAAGCGCGTGCTGGCTTACGCACGCAGCTATTTTTTACCCGGCCATTTCAAATTCCACATCATGCGCCGGGTGGCATCTTTGCACTTTTGAGAGGAATTTCTTATGGAAACCACAATTGCAGCATTGCAGCAACGGGTAGCCGCAGCCCGCGACGACATCATCCAATTTATGCGCGATATTGTCGCCATACCCTCGATGGATTCGCAGCTGAAAGAAGTCGGCGAGCGCATCGCTGCCGAGATGAACAAACTCGGCTACGACGAAGTACGCTTCGACAAAATGGGCAACATCCTCGGGCGCATCGGCGACGGGCCGCGCGTGCTAGTGTACGACTCCCACATCGACACCGTCGGCATCGGCGACCCGGACGAATGGGAATGGGACCCCTTCAAAGGCAAGGTGGAAGACGGTATCCTCTACGCGCGCGGCGCGTGCGACGAGAAAGGCTCCACCCCGGGCATGGTCTACGGTCTGGCGATCGCCCGCGACCTGGGCCTGCTGGATGGCTGGACGGTCTATTACTTCGGCAACATGGAAGAATGGTGCGACGGCATCGCCCCCAACACCTTCGTAGAAGTTGACCCCGGCGTGCGCCCCGATTTCGTCGTCATCGGCGAACCAACCAAAATGCAGGTCTATCGCGGCCACAAGGGGCGCATTGAGCTGCGCGTGGTCGCCAAAGGAAAAAGCGCCCACGCCGCCAGCAACCACCTGGGCGATAACGCCATCTACAAACTGCTGCCCGTCATCGCCGGCATCCGCGACCTGGAACCGAAATTGGGCGACCACCCCTTCCTGGGGCATGGCAAGATCACCGTCAGCGATATGCACGTCAAAACCCCCAGCATCAACGCCGTGCCCGATGAGGCCGTCATCTATATTGATCGCCGCATGACCTTTGGCGAAACCCGTGAAGAAGCCATTGCCCAAATCGAAGCCCTCATCCCGCCCGAATTCAAAGACAGCGTCAAAGTAGAAGAACTCTTCTACGAAGAGCCGTCTTACACTGGCTTCGTCTTCCCGGTGGACAAATACTTCCCCGCCTGGGCGCTGGAAGAAGATCACCCCCTCGTGCAAGCCGGGCAGAAAGCCCGTCAACTGATCGGCCTACCCGCAGCGCCCAGTGGCAAATGGGACTTCTCCACCAATGGCATCTACTGGGCCGGCAAAGCCGGCATTCCCAGCATTGGCTTCGGCCCCGGCGACGAAACCACCGCCCACACCGTCCGCGACTCCGTCCCGCTGGACGACGTCGTCAAAGCCGCCGAATTCTACGCCCTCCTGCCCGCCCTCATCCCCTAACCAGCGCCAAACCTTTAAACCATCGAACCTTTAAACCATCGAACTTTTAAACCATCGAACTTTTAAACCTTGGAGACCAACCATGCAAACCAACCTTCGCGGACGCGACTTCATCTCAGACCTCGACTTCAGCAAAGAAGAAGTAGAAACCATCCTCGACGTAGCCTGGGACCTCAAGCGAAAACGCGCCCTGGGCGAACCTCACCCCTACCTGCGCGACAAAACCCTGGCCATGCTCTTCTTCTACTCCAGCACGCGCACCCGCTCATCTTTCGAAGCTGGCATGGCGCAGCTCGGCGGGCACGCGGCCTTCATAGAAAGCAAAACCACCCAAATCGCCCACGGCGACACGGAAAAAGAGATCGGCGAAATCCTGGGGCGCTACTTCGACGGCATTGCCATCCGCCACGTCGATTGGGGCATCGGCAACCGCTACCTGAACCTCGTCGCCGAAGCCTCCCGCGTCCCTGTGCTCAACATGCAATGCGATATTTACCACCCCCATCAATGCCTGGCCGATCTGATGACCATCATGGAAAAGAAAGGCCGCAACCTGCGCCGCAAGAAGATCGTCGTCTCCTGGGCCTATGCCGAATCCTACCTCAAACCCATCTCGGTTCCGCAGTCGCTCATCCTGCAAATGCCGCGCTTCGGCATGGATGTCACCCTGGCTTACCCGCCAGAATTCCCCCTCATGCCCGAAATCGTCGCGCAGGCCCAGGAACAGGCCCGCCGCTACAAAACCCATTTTGAAATCATCGCCGATGCCGACGGGATGAAAGCCGCCTTTGAAGATGCCGACGTCATTTACGCCAAATCCTGGGGGCCCTTGCTCACCACCACCGATCCGGAAGAAGGAAAACGCCTGCAAGACAAATACCGCCACTGGATCGTAGACAACGACAAACTCTCCGTCGCCAAAGACGACGCCATCTACATGCACCCCCTGCCCGCCGACCGCGACATCGAAGTCACCAGCGAGGTGCTCGACGGCCCGCACTCCGTCGTCTTCGACGAAGCGGAAAACCGCCTGCATGTGCAAAAAGCGGTCATGGCGCTGACCATGCGCTAAACCTTTCCTCTTCCCTTCACAGGAGCGCGTCATGCCCCGCAAACTCGCAGTCGTCGCCATCGGCGGCAATTCGCTCATCAAAGACAAACGCCACGTCACCGTAGAAGATCAATACCAGGCGGCCTACGAAACCTGCCAGCACCTGGCCGATATGGTCGCCGCCGGCTGGGAACTCGCCATTGGTCATGGCAACGGGCCGCAAGTGGGTTTTGTGCTGCGCCGCTCAGAAATTGCCGCCCGCGTAGAAGGCCTGCACGAAGTCCCTTTAGATGCCTGCGTCGCCGACACACAAGGCGCCATTGGCTACGCCCTGCAACAAAACCTGCAAAACATCCTCTACCAGCGCAACATCAAAAAGAAGGTCGTCACGATCATCACCCAGGTACTGGTAGATAAAGACGACCCGGCCTTTCGCAACCCCACCAAGCCGATCGGCAGCTTCATGGACGAGGCCGAAGCGCGCCGCCGCGCGCGCGAACAAGGCTGGCACGTGATCGAAGACGCTGGCCGCGGCTGGCGGCGCGTTGTCCCCTCTCCCAGCCCCAAAGAAGTCGTCGAACTCGAAACCGTAGAAACCCTGCTCAACCAGGGGATCGTCACCATCACCGTGGGCGGCGGCGGCATCCCCGTCATCGACCCCGGCGACGGCAACTACCGCGGCGTAGCCGCCGTCATAGACAAAGACCGCGCCTCCGCCCTCCTGGCCGTTTCCCTGCAAGCCGATCTCCTGCTCATCTCCACCGCAGTGGAAAAGGTCGCCCTGTATTTTGGCCGCCCAGAACAACGTTGGATCGATCGCATGACCCTTGACGAAGCCCGCCGATATCTCGCCGAAGGCATCCACTTTGCCAAAGGCTCCATGGCGCCCAAAATCGAAGCCATTATCGATTACCTGGAACACGGCGGCAAACAAGCCATCATCACCAACCCGGAAAACATCGGGCGCGCCCTGCGCGGCGAAACCGGCACGCACATCGTCCCCTGAGAAACAAGAAACCGCCTGCTTCCTAGGCGGTTTCTTGTTCATACAATTACCCGCCTCATGTTAGAATTGGACTGGCCGTGCCAAACACTCATAAAAGAGGAGGTGACCTGCGAAAATACTCATCTTGCCCAGCCTTCAACCCATGAAAAACTCAACCTTGGAGGAAAAGGAATGTCTCGCAATTTGCTCTTGAAAATCGCCTTACTCATGATGGTGGCCGTGCTGGCGCTTTCCGCCTGCGGCCCCAAAGCCACCGAAGAACCGGCGGAAGTGCCGGCCACAGAAGCCCCCGAAGAACAAACCACGGAACCTTTCGTCTTCGGTATGCTGCTCGTTGGCCCCTACAACGACCACGGCTGGAGCCAGGCGCACTACGAAGCCGGGCAATACGTGGAAGAAATGATGGGCGCCAAGATGGTCTACCTCGACAAAGTCAACCCTGCCGACCGCCCGGGGACGACGCCGGAACAACTGGCTGAAGACCTGGTTGCCCAGGGCGCCAAAGTCATCGTCTTCAACTCCGACGATATGAAAGACGCCGCCTCGACCTTCGCCAAAGCCAACCCCGACATTTACGTCATCATGGCCTCTGGCGATCAGGTCTGGAAAGAGGGACAAAACTACGAAGAAATCCCCAACCTGACCAACATCATGGGGCGCATGGAATACGGCAAGATGATCGCCGGCTGCGCCGCAGCCCTCACCACCCAAACCGGCAAGATCGGCTACCTGGGACCCTTGATCAACGACGAAACCCGCCGCCTGGCTGCCTCTGCCTACCTGGGCGCCAAATACTGCTGGCAGACCTATCGTGACGCCGACCCCGCCGACCTGAGCTTCAAGGTGACCTGGATCGGCTTCTGGTTCAACATCCCCGGCTTCACCGCCGACCCCACCCAGGTGGCAGATGACTTCTACACCAACGGCTACGATGTCGTGCTCTCCGGCATCGACACCACCGAAGCCCTGGTCGAAGCCAAGAAATTTGCCGAACAAGGCGAAGCCGTGTGGGCCGTGCCCTACGACTACGTCGGCTCCTGCGAAGAAGCCGCCGATGTTTGCCTCGGCGTTCCTTACTTCAACTGGGGCCCCTCCTACCTGGAGGCCATGCAGGCTGCCGCCAACGGCACCTGGGAATCCCAGTTCATCTGGGCCGGGCCAGATTGGGCCGACATCAACAACCACGACACCAGCGCCATTGGCTTCGTCAAGGGCGCGGCGCTGAGCGACGAGGCTTCCGCCCAATTGGATGACTTCATCGCCGAACTGGCCGCTGGCCTGAACCTCTGGGTTGGCCCGCTCAACCTGCAAGACGGCACCCCTTACCTCGCCGATGGCGAAGTCGCCACCGACCAGCAAATCTGGTACCTGCCGCAACTGCTCGAAGGCATGGAAGGCCAGAGCGTCGCCGAATAACCCTTTCCCGTTCCCTTTGCAGAGGGAGGTGCTTCCCGCGCCTCCCTCTGCCTTAAAAAACGATGGCATCATGAAAATTGAACTGCGGCACATTCACAAACGCTTCGGACGCGTTCACGCCAACAACGATATTTCGTTGACCGTTCCCGCCGGTGCCATCTTCGGCATCCTGGGCGAAAACGGAGCGGGCAAAAGCACGCTGATGAAGATCCTCTCCGGCTTCATTCAGGCCGACTCCGGCGAAATCTTGCTGGATGATCAGCCCGTCGTCATCCAATCTCCGGCGGACGCCATTCGGCACGGCGTAGGGATGCTGCACCAAGACCCGCTGGATTTTCCTCCCATGCGCGTCGTCGATAATTTCCTCATCGGGCGCGACAACCACCTCTTCCCCAACCGCAAGGCAGCCGCCCAAGAACTGCTGCAACTGGCTGACCAATTTCACCTGACGATCGACCCGTATTCTTACGTAGACACCTTAACCGTCGGCGAGCGGCAGCAACTGGAAATCCTGCGCCTGCTGGCGCTGGGTGCGCGCACCCTCATCCTGGACGAACCGACCACCGGCATCAGCGCAGAACAAAAAGAGGCCCTCTTCAACACCCTGCGCAAACTCGCCGACATGGGCAAAAGCGTCATCTTCGTCTCCCACAAACTGGAAGATGTCGAGCAGCTTTGCCACCACGCCGCCGTCCTCCGCCAGGGGCGCCTCGTCGGACAAATGTCGGCGCCCTACGACATCGACGCCCTGGTAGAAATGATGTTTGGGCGCGCCATTGAACTCGGCGCCCGGCAAGACAAACGCCAGGAAGGAATTGCTCTGCAACTGCGCAACCTGACCATTGAAGATGTCCGCCTGCGCGTCGAAAACGTGACGCTCGATGTGCATCGCGGCGAGGT
Source organism: Anaerolineales bacterium (assembly GCA_015489255.1). Lineage (GTDB taxonomy): Bacteria > Chloroflexota > Anaerolineae > Anaerolineales > Villigracilaceae > S143-42. Next base: position 8,828 of record WGAD01000305.1, read on the forward strand.
CATCGGCCTGGCCGGCATGGAAGGCAGCGGACAAACCCGCCTGCTGCGGGCCTGCGCCGGTTTGCTGCGCCCGGTGCATGGACGCATCCTGCTCAACCAAGAAGACCTGACCGGCAAAACCTACCTCACTTTCCGCTCGCGCGGTGTGGCCTTTCTCCCGGCGGCACGCCTGGAAGAGGGACTGGTGAACGGCCTCACGCTGACGGAACACTTTGTGCTGGCCGAACCCCAAGAACAGATGACGATCGACCGCACCGCCGCCCGCAAACTGGCCGAAGAACGCATTGCCCGGTTCAACATTCGCGGAACGCCAGAAACGCCGGTAGAAGCGCTCTCTGGCGGCAACCAGCAGCGCGCCCTGCTGGCGCTCCTGCGCACCCCCCTCAACCTGATCTTGCTCGACAACCCCACCCGCGGCCTGGATATTGAATCCGTCATTTACATTTGGGGCAAGCTCAAGGAACGCTGCCAGCAAGGAACGGCCATCATGTTCACATCCCCCGATCTCGATGAGATCTTGCGCTACAGCGATCGCATTCTGGTCTTCTTCAACGGCCAGGTTTCTCCCCCCATCGAAGCCGCCCAGGCGAACGTAGATTTGCTCGGCCAGCTGATCGGCGGCAAAGGCTGGGAAGACCTGCAACCCACCCCCGAGGAGAACGCCCCGCATGGCTGACAAACGTTTCTGGCTCAATTTTTTGCTGCAAGTGACGGCCGTCGTCGCCGCTGTGCTGGTCACCATGCTCATCCTGCTGGCTGCCGGCGCCCCGCCGCTGGAAGCGCTCAAAGAATTGACCC
>WGAD01000306.1 GCA_015489255.1 Anaerolineales bacterium
AGTCTGCCAGGAAGTAGAGCAGGCGTAGCCGGAAGGAGGGCGTTTCTTTGCGGAAGCGGACATCGGCCATGCGGTAACCGATTGGCATGGCCCAGTGGTAAAGTTTTTTCTTCAGCCAGGAGGTATCTTCAATTTTGACCTGCACCTGGCTGACCAGGTTTTCCCAGATGCGCGGCGGGCTGAACATCACCTGCGGGCCGATTTCGCGGATATCGTGCTGCACGGTTTCCGGCTCTTCCGGGAAGTTGACCTTGAACCCGACCAGCAGGTTGCAAGAGACGCACATCATCTGTTCTCCGATCCAGGCCAGCGGCAGGAAGGACACGAACTCGTCTTCGGGTTCCAGGGGGTCGACGCTCATCAGGTTGCGCGCCATGCTGATCATCGAGCGGTGGGTGAGCATCGCCAGCTTGGGGTTGCCAGTGGTGCCAGAAGTGGTGGACAGGATCGCCAGATCTTCCCCCTGGCCGGCTTCCAGGCGTTCTTCGAACCAGCCGGGGTGTTCTTTTTCGTATTGGCGGCCCAGTTTTTCCACATCGGGGAAGTAGAGCAAGAAGTCCTCGGTGTAGTTGCGCAGCCCTTTGGGGTCGTAGTAGATGACTTTGCGGACGCCTTTTAGCTGGTCCCACATTTCCAGGACTTTGTCGACCTGCTCCTGGTCTTCAACCACGATGAAGGTAACGTCGGCGTGGTTGAAGATGTAAATCATCTCCTTGACGACGGAATCCTGATAGATGCCGATGGATTTGGCGCCCACGCTCTGCGCCGCCAGTTCTGCCATCACCCATTCGGGGCGGTTGTCTCCGATGATGGCGATGGTGTCTTCTGGCTTCAGCCCCAGGCTAACCAGCCCCAACGCAAAATACTTGACGTGTTCATAGTATTCGCGCCAGGTGATGGATTGCCAGATGCCATAATCGCGCAGGCGCAATGCCACTTTGTCGGGGGTGCGTTCTGCGTGCAGTTTGAGGTATTGAGGGAGGGTTTCGGGCATGGGGGGCTCCTACTGGTTTCCGAGGTAGGCTTCGATCACTTGCGGGTCGTTGCGGATTTCATCTGGTGTGCCCTCGGCGATCTTTTGGCCGAAGTTGAGCACAACGATGCGGTCGCTGATGTCCATGACCACGCCCATATCGTGTTCGATGAGCACAATGGTGACGCCATGCTCTTCGTTGATGTCCAGGATAAAGCGGGCCATGTCCTCTTTTTCTTCGGCGTTCATGCCGGCCATGGGTTCATCGAGCAACAAAAGCGCCGGGCGCAAAGCCAGGGCGCGCCCCATCTCGACCCGTTTTTGCAAACCATAAGACAGCGAGCCAACGGGCTTGTCGCGGATGGCTTCAATTTCCAGCAGGTCGATGATGTCTTCCACAAAACGACGGAAGCGCAGCTGCTCGCGTTGCGCCGGGCCCCAGTAGATCAGGCTGCTGAGCAGGCCGCTTTTCATGTGGATGTGTGCGCCGGCCAGCAGGTTGTCGAGTACCGTCATGTGTTTGAAGAGCTCAATGTTTTGGAAGGACCGGGCGATGCCCAGGCGGGCGATCTTGTGAGGGGCCAAACGGGTCAGCTCGTGTGGTTCGGGGTTGTAGTAAGTGATCGTCCCCTGCTGGGGATGATAAAGCCCGCTGATGCAGTTCAGCAGACTGGTTTTACCGGCCCCATTTGGCCCGATGATTGCCAGTATCTCGCTCTGGCGGATGTTGAAGCTGACGTCAAACAAGGCAGTGACCCCGCCGAAGTGCAGTTGCAGGCTGTCGATGCCTAGTTGCACGTCGCCGGGGGAAAGTGCGCTGCTGTTGAGATGTGTGCTGAATTCACGTAACATGGGCGCTCCCTACAGAATCAGGATGCGCCCATGTTAGCAAAGAGCCGCTAATAAAGCGTTAATGAGGGCGTTAAAGGCGTCCGTATTTTGGATATTGGATGCGGAAATAAGTATAGCGCTGCCGCTGGCTGCCCTTGGGAGCGGCGGCGCCCAGGTCATTTTTCTGGCGGGGCGGAAGGGCCGCGCAGCGGCAGATCGGGGAGGACAGCGCCGCCGCGGCGGTCGGAGGGGCGGCCCTGAGCCTCGCGCAGCTCGTCGCGCATGTCGAGTTCATCGAAGATCACCACCGCGCGGAAATGGCAATCCACCGCCCAGGCGATGCGCCCTGCGCGATCGTAAAGCCGCCGCAGGGCGAGGTAGGTGCGCGCCAGGTCGGGGCGGGCGCGCACTTCGCGCAGGAGTTGTACTGCACGCAACAGGCGGGCTTCCACTTGCTGCCAGTTGGGAGAGGGGGCTTGTTGTTCAATTTCTGCCAGCAGAGTTTCGGCCAGGGCCTGCGCCCAGCGGTTGTTTGCCGCATGGCTTTCGTCCAGGGCGCGGCGGGCGTGTTGCCGGGCGCGCGCGAAATCGCGGGCCAGCAGGCGAGATTGCGCCAGGAAGAGCAGGGGCAGGTAGTGAAAAACGCGGTATTGATGGCGCTGCGCCCAAGCCAGCGCCGATTCCAGCAGGCGGCTGCCTTCTTGCGGGTTGCCCAGGTGCGCTTGTGCCAGGCCGCGCAGGCTGGCAGTCATGTAGAGGGCTGGAGTCCAGTCATCTTCTTCGGTGGGCAGCGGGATGGGGGCCAGCGTATCCTGGCATTGTTGCCAGTGGTGACGGTCGGCATAGACCATCGCCAGCTGCACGCGGGTGAACACGGCGTGCGGGGTGGGCAGATCGTGAGAGGAATCGCGTTCGGCGTGTTGCACAGCCTGTTGGGCCGCCTGGATGGCGTTTTCCCAGGCGCCAACGCGGGCATAGGCCACGCCGAGGTACCCCAGTCCGACGGCCAGGTCGGCGGAGTTGACCGTGTGGGCATGGAGACGCTGGTGCCGGTTCAGGAAGACGATCGCATCGTCGAAGGCGGCCAGGGCAATGCTCACCCGCCCTAACATGCGCAGGGCGGCCATCTCCAACCCGCGGTGACCGGTTTCCTCGGCGGCCCGCAGGGCGCGGCGGGCGTGTTCCCGGGCGGCTTCGGGTTCGCCTTGCAGCCAATAGAATTGGGCCAGGCGGCGGTAGATGTGTCCCAGGCGCAGAGGGTCGCCCAGGTTGTGTGCCCAGGCCAGGGTTTCGTTCAGCGCCTGGATGGCGCGCGGCAAGTCGCCGGTGAAGGCATGAGCCTGTGCCAGCTGGAGGTAGATATCGATGCGCTCTCCGTGCAGGTGTGGCCCGGGTTGTTGCCCGAGCAGGTTGACGGCTTGCAAACCAAATTCGCGGGCTTCATGGTAGGAACGCAGGCGCAGGGCCTGTTCCCCGGCCTGGATGAGCCAGGGGAGGGCCTGCAAAGGGCGGCTGCTGCGCGCGTAGTGATACGCCAAAACGGCGGCCTCTGGCTGCGGAATGGCCGATTTGAGTACATCGGCGATGCGCCCGTGCAAGTATTGGCGGCGCGCCTGGCTGAGCTGGGCGTAGGCGACGCTGCGGATTTGATCATGGCGGAAGTCGTACCCGCCTTCGCTTTCGCTGATCAGGCCGCGCTGCTGCCATTCTTCTAGCAAGGCCACGCCTTGCTGAGGGGAGAGCGAAGCGATCTCTTGCAGGAGGGTGAAAGAAAAAGAACGCCCGATGACGGCAGCGGCCTGCAAGGCAGAACGGCTTTCTTCTTGCAGGCGATCGAGGCGGGCTTCGATGATGTGCTGGATGCTGGCGGGCACCACGTTCATCTGGCGGCCGCTTTCTTGCAGGGCGTGGATGGTTTCGATGATGAAGAGAGGGTTGCCGTGTGTATCGCGTTGCAGGCGTTGCAAGAAGATGGGGTCGTCTGCCCGATCGGGCAGCAGGGCGGCCACCAGGTCGGCGGTCTCTGTCGTGGAGAGGGGAGGCAATTGCAGGGTTTCGGCCAGTTGGCTGCGTTGCATCCGGCGCAAGAGATCACGCTGTGGGGCGGTGAGATCTTCGGGGCGGTAGAGGCCGATGACCAGCAAGGGGTAGCGCTGTGCCTGCCGCGCCAGCAAGGCGAACAATTCCCAGGTGGGCAGATCGGCCCAGTGGAAATCGTCCAGGACGAGGAGCAAGGGGCGGGCCGGGAAGGCCTGGCTGAGTGCCAGCAACGCGGTGCCCCAGGCGGCTCGCATATCGGCTGGGGGCGCGTCATTGGCCTGGAGGCGGGCGAGGAGGGCTTCGGTTTCGGGCGGCAGCCCGACGCTGCGCAAAGAATCCAGGGCCGGGTTGTTGTGCAGGGCCTGGCGCAAGGCGGCAAAAGGCACCATGCTGTCCAGTTCATAGCACAGACCGTGCAGCATGGGCAGCTGCTCTCCACGGCGCAGGCGCAGGGTCTGCCAGAAGCGCGTCTTGCCGATGCCGGCCTCGCCGCCGAGGAGCAAGACGCCGCCCTGCCCGGCAGCTGCGCGGGCAATGCGATCTTCCGCCTGGCGCAGTTGCCGGCTGCGTCCAACCAGGGGGATGTCTATGTCGGGCAGGTGCACGGGGAAGCTGGCCGGCGTCGGGCGTTTGCGCCGCGGCGCGGGTGGCAGGCCGGTCTCTTGCGGGGGCAGTTCTCCGCGCTGGATGGCCTGGTAGAGGGCCTGGGTCTCGGGCAGGGGAGGGGCATCCAGTTCTTCTTGCAACAGGCGCGCAAAGTCCCGATATGTTTGCAAGGCACGCGGACGATTGCCCCGCCGCGCCCATATCCACATCAGGCGGCGGACGGCGTTCTCATCCAGGGGGTCGTTCTGCTGCCAGCGCTGGGCGTATTCCAGGGCTTCTGCGAGCAGGCCGGCTTGCAAAAAACCTTGTGATAGGCGGTTGAGGCTTTGCAGGAATACCTGGCGCAGCGATTGACGCAAAGGTTGGGGCCATTCGTCGTACAAATCTTGCAGCAGATCGCCGCTGTAAAGGCGGACGGCCTCTTGCAGGTCGGGCAGGCTGGCTTCGGGGCCGGTTTTCTGCTGGAAGGTCTCCACGTCCAGCCAGACGACGGCTTGCGGGTTGATTTGCACGCTGGAGCCGGTGGTCAGCAGCAGGTTGCCCGCTGGGTCGAGTGGGGCCAGCACCTGGCGGACGTGGTGAAGATACTGGCGCAGATTGCGGCGCGCTGCGCTTTCAGTGGCATTGGGCCAAAAGAGAAAGGCCAGACGGCGCCGATCGGCTGGCTGCTGGCGGTGGAGCAAGAGGTAGGCCAGCAGGGAGCGGGTCGTGGGCGAGCCGGTTTTTTCCAGGCGGGCGCCGTCTGGCGTGTAGAGGCGCAGGGCATCGAAGAGCGTGGCGCGCAGGTTCATTGGGTCAGCGAGCGCGGCGGATTTCTTCGACGGCTTCGGGGTTGACGAGGGAACTGGTGTCGCCGGGGTCTTGCCCCAGCCAGGCGGCGCGAATCATGCGGCGCATGACTTTGGCGTTGCGCGTTTTGGGCAGATCGGAGACGAAACGGATGACCTTGGGCGCCAGGGGTTTGCCCATTTCGCTGATGATGCGCTGTCGCAGGGCGTCTTTCAGGGCTTCGTCTCCCTGGGCGCCGGAACGCAGGACGGCGAAGAGGACGATCTCGCTGCCTTTGATCTCGTGCGGCACGCCGATGGCGGCGGCTTCGATCACGTCGGGGTGGCCGACGGCGATGGATTCCACCTCTGCCGGGCCGACGCGCTTGCCCGCCACTTTGATGGTGTCGTCTGAGCGGCCCAGGATGTACCATTGCCCGTCTTCGTCAATGGCGGCGAAATCACCGTGTACCCAGATATCCGGCCAGCGAGACCAATAGGTATCCAGGTAGCGTTGTTCGTCCTGCCAGAAGCCGCGCGTCATGCCAATCCAGGGGGCTTTGATGACCAGTTCGCCGACCTGGTTGCGCACGGGCTGGCCGTTTTCGTCGAAGACATCGGCGGCCATGCCCGGGCAGGCGGCGGAGAAGGCGCAGGGTTTGAGGGGCAGGATGGGGTTCCCCATGACGATGCCGCCAGAGATTTCTGTGCCGCCGGAGTAGTTGATGATGGGCACCTTGCCCTGCCCCACCTGCTCGAAGAGCCACATCCAGGGATCCGGGTTCCAGGGTTCGCCAGTGGAGCCGAACGCCCGCAGGGAGGAAAGGTCGTGCTGGTGGACGATCTCCGTTCCGTGTGGGCTGAGGGCGCGGATCAACGTGGGCGAAACGCCCAGCTGATTGATGCGATGGCGTTCAACCATGGCCCAGAGCCGGTCGGGCGCCGGGTAATCGGGCGCGCCATCGTAGAGGAACATGGTCGCACCCAGGGCCAGGGCGCCAAAGACCAGCCACGGCCCCATCATCCAGCCCATGTCGGTCATCCAGTAGATCACGTCTCCCGGGTGCACGTCCATGCCAAAGGCCATGTCTTGCGCGCCTTTGACGGGAAAACCGCAATGGGTGTGCACAGCGCCTTTGGGGCGCCCGGTGGTGCCGGACGTGTAGATGATCATCAGCGGGTCTTCGGCATCGGTGGGTTCAAAATCAGCCTGGGGCGATTGCGCCGGGATGAGATCGTGCCACCAGTGATCGCGTCCTGCCTGCATGGAGACGGGCGCGCCGGTACGCTGGAGGACGATCATGTGTTGCAGGCTGGGCACCTGGGCGGCGGCCTCGTTGGCGATTGGCTTCATGGGCACCACCTTGCCGCGCCGGAAAGCGCCGTCGGCGCAGAAGAGCGCCTTGGCGCCCCCGCCTTGCAGGCGGGTCACGACTGCGCTGACGCCATAACCGGAGAACAGCGGCAGCACCACGCCGCCGATGCGGATGACGGCCAGAAAGGCGGCGACGATTTCAGGGGTCATCGGCATGTAGATGCCGACAGCGTCACCCTTGCCAATCCCCAGGGCGCGCAAGGCGTTGGCCGTGCGGTTGACTTCTTCATACAGTTCGCGGTAGGTTTGGGTTCGCACTTCGCCCTCTTCCCCTTCCCAGATGAGGGCGGGTTGATCGGCGGTGGGTGTGTTGAGGTATTTGTCCAGCAGGCTGGCGGTAATGTTGAGCTTGCCGTCTACGCACCAGCGGGGGAACTGGATGCCGTTGCTCAAATCGACCACCTGGGTATAGGGCTGCTGAAAGCGGATGTCTAGGAATTTCAGCACCGCATCGGTGAACCAGGCGACGTCTTCTGTGGAACGTTTCATGAGCGTGTCGTAATCTGGGATGCCATGCTGCCGCATGAAGGCCGTCAGGTGGGCGCGTTCGATGTGCTCCTCTGTTGGACGCCAGACGATCGATCCCCCGAAGTTGAACTCGGTCATGGTGCTCCTCCTCTTGTTGGACTGTCATCTTTTTGGCAGGTTTATTATGGCACAAAAAACGACTCTTGAAGCAATTTTTGGGCGTTTTTTGACGTTTGTTTCCACAGTTTTTCGTCGGCGACTCGCTTCATTGGTTGCTGCACCGGGGATAAAAGCCTCGTGCGGTGCGGGCAACGGCCGGCACAGCGCCGTTTTGCGTGCTAAAATACGACCATGAACAAATGGCTGATCAAAAACGGAACCCTGGTGACAGCAGCGGAATCCTTCCGCGCCGATCTTCTGATCGTCGGAGAGCGGATCGCCCAGGTGGGCGAGGACCTGGAAGCGCCGCCCGGAACGAAGGTCATAGATGCCGAGGGGCGGTTGATCTTCCCCGGCGGGGTCGATCCGCACACGCATTTCGACTTGCCCATGTTTGGCACGGTTTCTTCAGATGACCACTACACGGGGCACAAGGCAGCGGCCTTTGGCGGGACGACGACGGTGATCGATTTCGTGCCGCAGGAAGCGCAAGGGCTGGCGCATTCGGTGGCGCTTTGGCGTCAAAAGGCTGCCAAGGCGGCGGTGGATTATAGCTTTCACATGAACCTGACCTATTTCGACGAACAGGTGGCAGCGGAGATCCCCCGCCTGCGCGAGATGGGCATCACCACGCTGAAGGTGTTTACCGCGTACAATGGGCGTCTGCGGTTAGCGGACGAAGCCATTTTCCGCGCCTTGCGCCTGGCGCGAGAAAACGAGATGCTGGTGCTGCTGCACGCGGAAAATGGCGATGTGATTGAAGTCCTGGTGGAGGAGGCGTTGGCTGCCGGCCATACGGCGCCTATCTGGCACGCGCGCACCCGGCCGCCGGAGGGCGCGGCGGATGCTATTTTGCGGGTGGGCGGGATGGCGATGGCTGCCCGGGCCCCGCTGTACATCGTCCACATGAACACTGCTGGGGGGGTGGATATGCTGTCGTGGCTGCGCGCGCGCGGCGCGCAGGTGATGGGAGAAACGTGTCCACAATATCTCTTCTTCACGGAAGAGGAACTCAAGCGTCCAGATGGCGCCAAGTGGATTTGTTCGCCGCCCATGCGCCAGGCGGAAGACAACGCCCGCTTGTGGCAGGCGCTGGAAAGCGGCCTTTTGCACACCATCGGCAC
>WGAD01000307.1 GCA_015489255.1 Anaerolineales bacterium
GAGTTGCTTGACGGCGATGACGGCTTTGCGGCGTTTGTGGCTTACAAAAACGCGCGCCCAGCCTATTTACGCATTCGCCGCAACCTAACACCGCGTCCAGCGGACTCGCCTCCGGCTGGCCGCTGACGCAAGCCGTTAGGCAAGCCCCGCCGCGCTGGCGGCGGATAATTTCGCCCAGCGGCTGCGGGCGGAAAATAGCAGCCGAGCCGCCGAGGACGCGCCGGCCAGCGTGCCGAGGCGGTAGCAAGAACGGGCGTAATGGGACGAGAGAATTTTCGCCGCGGCTGGCCGGGGCTGCGGCGGCAATTTGTCTTATTCGTTGGTGTTGTTGGCTTTGGAAGGAGGTGCGCTTTTGCTCTCTTGATGCTCTTTTGCTGAAGCAGTAACGCCATATATTGGGCGCGCCCCGCGCAACCAGCCGCGGGGCGTGTTGTTTTGTGCTATAATTAGAACGAACAACCGAAGATTTAGCGGCATTGCCGGAGTTACGCCCGGCGTTCCTGTGTGACCTGCGTTTTGCGCGGGTTGTGCGGGAGCGCCGGGCGTGTTGGTTTAAGTGCTTCGGTGTCAAGTGCTTCGGTCATCCAGTTTCAGGAGGTGCATTATGGACGGTCAGATGATTGCGCAGGTGTTGGGGGGCGCTGTGGTGGGCGGCATTCCCATTGTGGTGGTGGTGCTGGGCCTGGTGGAGTTCAGCAAGCAGTTGGGGGTACGCGGGAAGGCGCTGTTACTGCTGAGTATGGCGCTGGGCATTCTGTTCGGCGTGGGCTATGAGGTGGCGCAGAATGGCGTTCCGGTGGGCTTTGCTGGCTGGTTCGCTTATGGCGTGTTCGGCCTGGCAATGGGGCTGGTGGCGAGCGGGATTTATGACTTTGTGGACGCCCGTGCGCCGAAGTTCCCGAAGCCGGAGGGGTAGGAAAGTTGCGAGTTGCGAATGAAGAATTGCGAGGCGTGATATGGCCGATAAGGTGAGAGTGACGGCGCGGCGCGGGCTGAATGTGCGCGAAGGGCCGGGGACGCAATACCGGAAGGTGGGCGCTCTGCCCTACGGCGCGGTGGTGGAGATTGTGGAGCGCCGCGGGGTGTGGGGCGGTGTGTGGAAGGGAGCATTGGCGGGTTGGATTCACACAGGCTATACCGAGCCGGTGGAGGAGGCGCCGCCCGCCGATGCTTTCTGGCTGGACGGTGATGAGGCAGTAGATTTGAGCCTCTGGAACCGGATTGCGCCTGATTTTTGGCGCGGGCTGAAACCGTGGGCGCTGATTCTCAAAGCCACGCAGGGGATAAACATTCTCGACCCCCGCTTTGGCGAGCGGTGGGCACGGGCGCGCTTTCAGGCGTGGAGGGTGTGGGCGTATCACTTCTACGATCCGCGCTATCCGGGGGGCACCCAGGCGGCTTTGTTCTTGCGAGTAGCAGGCTTGCAGAAGGGCGAGCGGGCGGCGCTGGATTTGGAGTGGTATCCGCCGGAGGGCGAGGAAGCCTGGGCGGCGAAAGAGGTGCGGGAGTTCATCCACACGGTTGAGGATGCAACTGGCAAGCCGCCCGTCATTTACACCCGCCGAGACGTATGGGTGCGGTATTTCGGTGAGGCAGGTGACCCTGAAATTTCGGCGCGCTGCCCGCTGGTGTGGGTAGCAGATTACCGCCACGGAGTGACGATGCCGCTGAGCGTGCCGGGCTGGGAGAAGCCAGCGATGTGGCAGTACACGGGTTCGGGTTCGTGGCCGGGCATTGCTGGGCACGTGGACAGAAGCCGAGTGGCGAAGTGGTTCGCGGGCACTGTGAACGGTGAACGGTGAACGGGGGCGCATTATGAGCCAACAGCGAATCACCAACGCCGAGATTGCGCGCCGGATGGACGCGATGTTTGACCGGCTGGACGCCATTGTTTCGGGCATCAACGACATGAAAGTGACGCTGCGGCTGATGGATAGCCGCGTAAGCGCGCTGGAAGAGGAGATGGCACGGCACCGGCGGGTGCTCTTCGGCGAAAACGGCGGCCGCGACAAGCCTGGCATGGTCGACGACCTGCGGGATGTGCGCCGGGCAGTAGCGGCTACTCAGCGGGCAGTTTCCAGGGCTGCATGGGCGTTTGTCGTCTCTATATTGAGCGCGGCCGGGCTGTGGGTCGCCCATGTAGCATTAGGGCTGCGGTGGTGAGCATGGCGTCCAAGTGGGAGGTAGCCGACAGCAAGGCCGGGGTGCTGACCCTGCGACTCAAGGGCGGTGCTTCGGGCTCGGTGTGGCGGTTCCTGCTGGTTTCGGACGCCCATCTGGACAGTATCCACTGCGACCGGGAGCGGTTCTTCAGCGATATGGAGCGGGCGAAGAAACTGGGCGCGGCGGTGCTGTTCAACGGTGACATTTTCGACGCGATGCAGGGGCGCGCCGACCCACGGCGCAGTATGGACGACCTGCGGGAGGAGTACCGCCGTGACGACTACTACGATTTCGTGGTGGAGGATGTAGCGCAGTTGCTGGCTCCGTATGCGGCGCAGATTGCGCTGGTGGGGCAGGGCAACCACGAGAGCAAGGTGCGGCAGTATCAGGGCACCGATTTGGTGCAACGGCTGGTGTATGCGCTGCGGAAGGAGCATGGCAGCCCAGCGCAGGCAGGCGGTTACAAGGGTTGGGTGCGGCTGCAGGTGGAGCGGGCAGACGGGCGGATGGTGGACACGGCGGTGATTCGCTACGCCCACAGCGCAGGCGGCGGGAATGCGCCGGTGACGCGGGGCGCAATCCAGACCAACCGGCAGGCGGTGTATATCGTGGATGCGGATGTGGTCTGGAACGGGCACAACCACCAGGGCTACCTGCTGCCGATTGCCCGCGAGCGGTTGAGCACGCGGGGCGTGGTGCACCGAGATGTGGTGTGGTTTGTGCGCACGCCCGGCTACAAGGATGAGTTTGTGCGGCAAACGACGGGCTGGGCGGTGGAGCGAGGCGGCGGGCCGACGCCGTTGGGTTCGGCGCTGCTGAC
>WGAD01000308.1 GCA_015489255.1 Anaerolineales bacterium
GGCCTGCAGCGCTTGTTGTTCAGCAATTTGTTTCTGTTCCACGGCAGCGGCATACTCTTCGCTGAAGTGGATATCGCGCAGGACGAAGTCGATCAGCAAGAGATCGTTGTCTGCCAGTTTGGTGGACAGTTCCTCGGCAATGCGCAGCTTGAATTCGTCGCGCTTGGAGCTGACGATTTCCTCAATGCTGTATTGCGAGGCGGCATCGCGGATGATGCCCCGCACCAACGGGCGCACCAGCTCCTCATCGTAGCGATCTTGCCAGCGGATGTGCAGGTCGATCACCTGATCCGGGTTGATGGCATAAATGACGGAAGAATCAATGAAGACTTCCTGCCCGTCTCGTGTGCGCGCCCGGATGGAATCATCCCCGGAACGCTGTCCCTCACTGGGTTGAGCCGACATGGTGTACGTCTGCCGTGAGATGGGGTAGAGGCGCACTTGTTCCACAAAGGGGATCACCCAACGAAGCCCGGGTTGGAGGACGGTATCGCGGTAGCCGGTGGGCGAAAAAGCCGAAATTACCACGCCGCGTTCTTCGGGCTGGATGAAGACCAGGCCGGCGCCAATGGTGGAGAAGATGATCGCCAGCGCCAGCAAACCGAAGGCCAGCGTGCCGATCCCTTTGGCCGGCTGTTTTCGGGCGATGCGGGTGAAGACGACGAACAAAACGGCCACAAAGGCCACCCAGGAAAATGCGCTCAGGGATTGTATCAATGCTGCGATATTCATTTCTCTCTACTCTCCTTGTAAAGGCAACGAACTCATATCAATAAAACAGGCAGGTCAAGCGACCTGCCTGTTATTATATCAGCAAGCGGAATCAGACGGCTTCGATCTCTATCTCGGGGAAAAACTGATGGATGGTGCCAGCCACCCAGCCGTGCAGGGTGGTGGGCGAAAGGGGGCAGCCAATGCAGGCGCCGCGCAGCCGTACTTTGAGCGTGTTCGCTTCCAGCGCAATGAAATCCACGCCGCCGCCGTGGTATTGCTCTATGTAAGCGCTCAGTTGCTCTACCAGCGCCCGTATTTGCTCCTCGCGTGAATGGACCGGCAGGTTCATCTTCTCTTCTCCTTCTCGTGGTGACTCGTCCGAGGCTTCTGCTTGCAGCCACTCGGAAAAGATGTGGTCGATCTCCGCGCGGGCGTCGCTCCAGCGCTGCGAAACCTGGTCGGCAATGTTCATCAACAGGATGCGGCCGATCGCCGGTTCCCGACGGCAAAAATCTTTCAGCGCCTGGCGGTGAATACACATTAAAACGGTCTCCGTGGTACAGACGCCATCGGAGGTGTAACTTTTTCTCCCGACGATCGCTGACCAGCCGCAAACTTTTCCTGGCCCGACTTGCGCCAGGGTCATAGGTTCGCCATCGTAAGGGGTGTAGATGATGCTGACGTTGCCTTGCAGCACCAGGTAGAGCATATCTGCCGAGGCGCCAGCCTGAAAAATCACATCGTCTTTGTGGCCGACGCAGGTGTGAAAATGCGCCCACAGGGTTTCAACCTGGGTCGCGGTCAATCCTTTGAAAAGATCCATATTGGGTGCCAGAGTGATCATGTACTTCTTCCCGGTAAAAGGCTGTCGTTTTTGCCATCTTATCATCAGCGGAGAAAACACAATAGTGGCAAAAATCACACCTGCATGGATATTCTTCCATGATGAGCGCCTTCATATTCCCCCGTGGCCTCCATATCTCTGTGTGAGAAAGCAGCGTGAGCGCTGCCTGGCGGGTCGCCTGTGCCCACAATGCTTTCTTCATCTGGCCGGCTTCCTCCATGATGCCCGCCGCCGGGGGATGCGGTATACTGGACGATGCAACTTTTTTGCGCGAAGGGAATCTAACGGAATGAGTCCGGAAAAATTGCATATCGACCCAGAAACACTCACCGCCATGCAGGCCGGCGACCGGGCGGCCTTTGCCCGCTTCGTGGACGCTTATTCGAATTATGTGTATCGCGTGGCGTTGAAGATCCTGTCCAATCCGCAAGACGCCGAAGAGGTGTTGCAAAACACCTTCCTGAAAGTGTTGGAAAACATCCATCGCTTTGAATCACGGGCCAGCCTGTCCACCTGGGTGTACCGCATCGCCGTCAACGAAGCGCTCATGCTGCTGCGGCAGCAGAAACGCCAACCGCTGGCGGAGGCCGACTGGTCCGACGAACCGGAAGAGGATGAAGACCTCAAACCCCAGTACTTCGTGGACTGGTGCTGTCTGCCGGAGGAAAAATTGTTAAGCGCTGAGTTGCGCGGCTACCTGGATGAAGCCATCCGGCAACTGCCGGAAAAATTGCGCGTCGTCTTCATCTTGCGCGATATGGAACGCTTGTCGGTCCGTGAAACCAGTCAGGTGCTGGGCATTTCCGAATCAGCTGTCAAAACCCGCTTGTTACGCGCCCGTTTGAAACTGCGCGATATTCTCTCGGCTTACTATCAGCCGTTGGTGGCGGAGGGTGCCAGGAATGAATGAACAAAACAAAGCATCGTGCGATGTCATTCTGCGCTCGCTTTCGGACTATGTAGATAAGACCCTGAGCGCAGAACTCTGCCAGATGATTGAAAGCCATCTGGCAGAATGCCCCGATTGCCAGGTGGTGGTCGATACCTTGCAGCGGACGGTATACCTCTATCATCGCACCGCTGCCGAGATCACCGTGCCCGATGACGTGCGCCAGCGCCTCTTCCGCCGTCTGGATTTGAGCGATTTTTTGAAAAAGTGAAACCTTTTTGCCAATGAAGCATCAAACCAGTGGTAAGCCTATGGTCAAAAAGAACGAGCCGCATACCCTGTCTGCTTTTGAAGTTTCCCTGCTGGAGCCGCAAGAGGAAACGCCTCCTGCCGAACCGCTCAAGTGGGGATCGACCTGCCCCCACTGCGGGCAGGGAAAACTGGACTACAACGGTGTGCTGCACCTGGAATGTCCGGTGTGTGGCTACGAAGTGACCGGCGGCGCCGGTTGCACCTGATAGCGTCTTCCGGATAGCCCCGTGCGGGCTTGCTCTAAACAACCGATTTTCTACAGAACAGGAGAACAATACTATGCCTCGCTT
>WGAD01000309.1 GCA_015489255.1 Anaerolineales bacterium
ATAAAGGCCTGGAAGAGGGTTTCGCCCAGGGCTTCTTTGAGCACGGCGTCGTTTTCCAGCTCGCGCAAGGCTTCCGCCAGCGAGGCGGGCAATTCGTCCACGCCGCGGGCGGCGCGTTCCTCCGAGGTCAGATGATAGAGGTTGACGTTGTTGACCGGTTCCGGCGGGGTCAGCTGGTTGTCGATGCCGTCGAGGGCGGCGGCCAGCATGGCGGCAAAGGCCAGGTAGGGGTTGGCCGAGGGATCGGGGAAGCGCAGTTCTGCGCGCACGGCTTTGCTGCGCCCCTCGGTGTAACGGGGGATGCGGATCAGGGCGGAGCGGTTCTGCTGCGCCCAGCCGATGTACACCGGCGCTTCGTACCCGGGCACCAGCCGCTTGTAGGAATTGACCGTCGGCGCGACGATGGCGGCCAGGGCGCGAGCGTGCTTCAGCTGGCCGGCGATGAAACCGTAGCCGATGGGAGAGAGCTTGAACGGGTCATCGGCGGCAAAGAAGAGGTTGTTGCCCCGGGCATCGAACAGGCTTTGGTGGCAGTGCATTCCGGAACCGTTGATGCCGTAAATCGGTTTGGGCATGAAGGAGGCTACCAGCCCGCGCTGGGCAGCGATGGCCTTGACGGTGTATTTCAGCGTCAGCACGTTGTCTGCGGTGCGCAGGGCGTCGTCGAAGCGGAAGTCGATCTCGTGTTGGCCGCGCGCCACCTCGTGGTGGCCGACTTCCACGTCCAGCCCCATGGTGTGCAGGGCTTCCATCAGTTCGGTGCGCACGCGGACGGCCTCGTCGTTGGCCGAGAAATCGAAGTAGCTGCCCACATCGTGCGGGACGGGGTGGACGCCGTGCCCGTTGGCCGGTTTGAAGAGGAAAAATTCCGGTTCCGGGCCGATGTTGAACGTCCAGCCGCGCTCTTCCAGGCGCTTCAGCTGCCGCTTCAGGGCGCCGCGCGGGTCGCCGGCAAACGGTTCGCCGGCCGGGGTGTAGATGTCGCAAAAGATGCGGGCGCGGCGGCGTTCTTCTGGCGTCCAGGGCAAGACAGCGTAGGTCTCCGGATCGAGCACCAGGCGCATGTCGCTTTCCTGGATGCGGGCGAACCCCTCTACCGAAGAGCCATCGAACCAGACGCCGTCTTCCAGGGCGCCGGGCAGGTGGCCCACCGGCATGTCCACCGATTTGACGGCGCCGGTGACGTCGGTAAATTGCAGAGAGACGTATTTGACGTTGTCGGCAGCAATGCGTTCGAGCAGGGTTTGGGTATCCATAAGCCTTCACTCCTCTTTGAGTTGGTTTAAAAGATAAACGACATGCGCGGGCATGCCGTTTTTAACAAGAAATCAAGATGCTGGCAACGCCCTTCCGAAATGACAACAAGCAGACGCGACGGTCTGCGTCACTGCGCTGCCTTGTCCCACCCGTTGCCGGACGGTTTTCGGCTTGCGCTCCTTTCGGAAGGGAGAAAGAAGCCCGTGACCAGGCTTCAGAGGCATCCGCTGATCTTTCGATTTTCTCCGCTTGCGCGGATTAGCCTTCCCGCGAAGGAAGGAACCTCCACCTCGTAGCCCCGGAGGGGCCCAGCCGCTGTTTCTCCTGGTATTCAGTTTTGCAAAGAACCCCGCTTGTGCCGTGTGCAGCGCAGTTCTGAACCTGCTTTCGCAGGGCAGGGGCCTACCCGGACAGCGCCGCCTTGGCTCGGGCCTATCGCGTTGCAGCCGCGAGATCAGCCCCCATTTGAAGGGTGTTGGCTCAGAACCGTGGATGCGGCATCACGAGCACAGCAGGGTTGCCCATCTTATACCACATTGGGCCTTTTTTGTATAGATTTTTTGCAGCCTTCCTCATGGTTGGCCGGTGCCGTAGCGGTTTTGCATGGCGCGGTACAACATGGCGACGATCTGGCGGCGGGGCAGGAAGCGTTGCAAAAAGAAGAAGACGAGCCGGTTTTGCCAGCCCGGGACGACGCGGGAAGGCGTTTTGCCCAAAGCTTCCAGGGCTTCGCGGGCGGCGACCTCGGGCGGCATGACCGGCGGCCAGACGGCCTCATCCGGGCGGGGGGTGATTTGTCGCCAGGCGGGGGTATCCAGGTTGCCGGAGACGATGGTCAGGACGTCCACACCCCAGGGCTGAAGTTCGGCCCAGAGCGATTCGGCCAGTACCCAGCCGAAGGCTTTGCTGGCAGCGTAGGAGGCCACCAGCCCGGTGCCGGCGATGGCCGAAGCCGAGGAGACGAAGATCATGCCACCGCGACGGCGGGCGCGCATGGAAGCGCCCAGGCAGTGCGCCAGGGTTAGCGGCGCGGCGGCGTTGACGGCCAGGATGTTCTGGTGAGCGGTGAGCGGGGCATCAAGGAAGGGCTGGATGCGCGAAACTGCGGCATTGTTGACCAGCAGCCCAATTTCCAATTCCTGGCCGAGGGCACAGAGGCTGGCCAGGCAATCTTCTGCGGCCAGGTCGCAGGCCAGGGTGCGGGTTTCTACCCCGTATTCTGCGCGCAAAGATTCGCTGACGGCGGTCAGTTTTTCTCCCTGGCGGTCGGTGAGCACAAGGTTCAGGCCGCGGGCGGCCAGCAGGCGGGCAAAGGCCTCGCCCAGCCCCTGGGCACTGCCGGTGACCAGGGCCCAGGGGCCGTAGCGATGGTAGAAGTCGTGGTGAGACATGCCGAAGGTCCTCCTTGCAAGTTGTCTTCACGATGCGCGGCGCGAGGGCGGCTTACAGGCCGTGTTCGCGCGCCCACAGGGCGGCCTGGGTACGGTCGGCGACGCCGAGCTTGTCCAGGATGCTGCTGACGTAGTTTTTGACCGTCCCTTCGGCCAGGTAAAGGCGGGTGGCGATCTGGCGGTTGTTCAGGCCCTGGGCGATGAGCGCCAGGATCTGCCGTTCTCGCCGGGTCAAATTGTCCAGCGGGGTGGAGGCTGCCGGGGCGGGCAGGCGGGAAAACTCGGCCAGTACCTTGCGCGCCACGGAGGGTTCGATCAGCGCGCCGCCGGCGGCCACCGTGCGAATGGCTGCTGCCAGTTCTGTGCCGGAAACGTCTTTCAGCAGGTAGCCCAGTGCGCCGGCGCGCAGGGCGTCGAAGATGTATTCGTCATCGTCGAAGGTGGTGAGAATGATGATGCGCGCGCGAGGATCGAGCGCCAGCAGGCGGCGGGTGGCTTCTACCCCGTCCATCTGGGGCATGCGGATGTCCATCAGCACCACGTCCGGGCGGGCGGCGGCATAGGCCTCCAGGGCCTCTTGTCCATCGCCGGCTTCGGCGACGACGCGCAGGTCGTCTTCCATTTCCAGCAAGATGCGCAGCCCGTCGCGCAGCAGACGCTGGTCATCCACCAGCAAGAGGCCGATGCTCATCGGGCCTCCATCTGCCGTGTTGTGCGGGCGGCGCTCGGCTGCCGGGAGATGGCGAGAAGCATGGTCAGGCCTCCTGGGACGGGGGTTCGAGGGGCAATGTCATTTCCAGACGGCTGCCGCCGCCGTTTCGCCGTCCGAACCGGAGACTGCCGCCTAGTTGCTGGGCGCGCTCGCGCAAGCCGTGCAGGCCGAAGCCCGCGGGCGCGGCCTGCGGGCCGAGGCCGTCGTCTTCCACTTGTAGGCGGATGGCCTGCCGATCGGCCTCCAGGCGCAGCC
>WGAD01000310.1 GCA_015489255.1 Anaerolineales bacterium
GGAGATGTGTATAAGAGACAGCCCTCGCGGGGAGCGTGGATTGAAACATTACCAGACGCGATCCATGTATGACAACAGCTCGTCGCTCCCCCTCGCGGGGAGCGTGGATTGAAACTATGGTGGGGCGGGTTGCCCGCCCCACCATGCAGCGTCGCTCCCCCTCGCGGGGAGCGTGGATTGGAACCGTCCCGGGGCACTGGCGCACGTTCAGCGCGCCGGTCGCTCCCCCTCGCGGGGAGTATGGATTGAAACCAGCCGGCGCCCAGCCGCAATGCCGCACGTTTTCCCCACACGCGTGGGGCGCTTGTCCTCTCTAGGGCGCTTTCAGATGCCAATATGAGCAGATTTCTTGACAAGCAAGAGAAGGCGATTATAATACGCCTGCGTTTGCGCTGGTGGCGGAATAGGCAGACGCGCCAGGTTGAGGGCCTGGTGAGGGTTAAACCTCGTGTGGGTTCAAATCCCACCCAGCGCACAGACAAAGAGACCGGTTGTACGGTCTTTTTTGTTTTGTGCTATAACCGGGGGAAAAGGAGGTTCTCATGACAAACCAGATAGCGATTGTGCGGGATGTGAGCCCAAACATCAACCAATGCGAGATCACCCACATCGAGCGGCAACCCATTGATCTTGCCAAGGCACGAGAACAACATCGGGCGTATGTGGACGCCTTACGCCGGCACGGGGTACAGGTGGTTGAATTGCCGGCCGAGGCTGCCTATCCGGATTCTGTCTTTGTCGAAGACGTGGCGATCGTCCTGCCCGAGGTGGCGATCATCACCCTGCCGGGGGCAGATACGCGCAAGGGCGAGCGGGAGTCTGTGGCGGCGGCCTTGCGTCCTTACCGCGATTTGATCTTCATCGAGCCGCCGGCCTCGCTGGATGGTGGCGATGTGCTGGTGTTGGGGCGGGATATTTACGTTGGGCTTTCAACGCGCAGTAACAAGGCCGCCCGACAACAATTACAGGCGGCGCTGTCCAGCTGGGGGTATCGGGTTCATGGCTTGCGGGTGGCTGGGGTTCTGCACCTCAAATCGGCCGTGACGCGAGTAGGGGAGCGCCTGTTGTTGGTCAACCCGTCTTGGGTAGATGCCGCCGCTTTTGCGGGCTTTGAAACGGTAGCCGTGGACCCAGCTGAACCTTACGCGGCCAATGGTTTGTGGCTGGGGGAGACGGTCATCTACCCGACGGCGTATCCGCGTACGGCGGCGCGCCTGCAGGCGCGCGGTGTGCCGCTGGAGCTGGTGGACGTTTCAGAGCTGGCAAAAGCCGAAGGCGCGGTTACGTGTTGCAGCCTGATTTTTACCGCTTGATTATTTACAGAGTGTTTATGTTCTGCGCATTGACACCTGCTTTGCGCTCATTATAATGAAGAAAGTTCTCACAAATTGTAAGGAGGAAGAGATGAAACGCACCTTTTTGTTTGTCCTGGCCAGCCTGATGGTCTTTAGCCTTGTGTTGGCCGCTTGCAGCGGGCAAAGCCAGCCGGCTGCGGACGAAGGCGCCGAAGCCGTGATGAAGATCACGGTGGGCACGGACGCGACCTGGCCTCCCTTCGAGTATGTGGACGAAGGGTCCAAGGAGATCGTTGGTTTCGACATCGATTTGATGAACGCCATTGCCGAAAAAGCCGGCGTGGAAGTGGAATTCGTCAATGTCGGCTGGGATTCCCTTTTGGCGGGCATGGCGCAATGCCAGTACGACGCGGCCATCTCTGCGATGACCATCACCGAAGAGCGCAAAAAGAACTTTGCTTTTACGGACCCCTATTTTGCGGCTGGGCAGGTGGTGACGGTGGCCGTCGACAGCGACATCACCAGCAAAGATGACCTGGCAGGCAAGGTCGTTGGCGTGCAACTGGGAACGACTGGTGAAGAAGCCGCCAAAAAGATCGAGGGCGCTGAAGTCAAAAACTACGACGAAGTCAGCCAGGCTTTCCTGGACCTGATGAACGGTCAGATCGACGCTGTGATTGCCGATAACCCGCTGGCCCTGGGGTACGTTGGGCAAAACAGCGACAAGATCAAAATCGTTGGCGAGCCGTTTACCGATGAATATTACGGCATTGCGGTTTGCAAAACCAACACCGAATTGCTCGACAAATTGAACAAAGCCCTGGCCGAAGTCCAGGCCGAAGGTGTGATCGACGAATTGAGCGCCAAATGGCTGGAAAGCGGCGAATAAATCGTTGACGGGCAAATCAAAGCCTGCGAGGCCTGGCGCTCGCAGGCTTTTTTCGAATTCAGTAATTTGGGAGCAGGCATGACCACAGAAAAAAACGAAATCTCTCTTCCCTCGGAGCAGCGTCCCGATGCGTGGTGGTGGCTGTTGGCAACGGTGATCGCTCTGATCGTAATTTTGGCGCTCTGGAAGCCAACGCCATATCGAGACATTGTGATCTTCGTGCGCGATGGCCTTGTGGTTACGCTGTGGGTCACGGTGGCCGCGTATGTCTTGACCTTGATCGTCGGTTTGTTTGGCGGTTTTGGCCGCTTGTCTGGTAACCGGGTTGTTTACGGCCTGACCACCTTCTACGTGGAAATTGTGCGAGGCATTCCGTTGCTGGTGCAATTGATCTGGTGGTACTATGCCTTTCCGGGTATCTTGCGAAATTTTGGCGAGAGTATGGGCATAGGCGTGCTCGCCAATTACAGCCCTAATCCGTACATCATGGCGATCGCCGGTCTGGTTTTTTGTTACGGCGCTTATATGACGGAAATCTATCGCGCCGGTATTCAGAGCATTCCGAAGGGGCAAACCGAAGCGGCGCTCAGCCTGGGGATGACGCGCTACCAGGCCATGCGTTTTGTGGTTATGCCACAGACCTTTCGCATCATCCTGCCGCCGATGGGCAATGAATTCATCGCTTTGCTGAAGGATTCCTCTCTGGTAAGCGCCGTAGCCGTGGCAGACCTCACCCGCCGTGGGCGGGAATACATGGCAGCCCATTTCCTGCCGGTTGAAACCTGGGTGATGGTGGCCTTGATCTACCTGGTGTTGACCTTGTTTTCCGCTCGTATTGTGGCCTGGATCGAGCGACGGACGCAAATGGTCAAGGCGCACTGAAAACGGAACGCTTCTTTGTGGGACAAGCGACACGCCGCAGGCCATGCCTGCGGCGTGTGTTTGCGTCTGGCGGGGCCAACAGTCGGCGGTTAGACCGCTTGACTAACTCGCAAAGGGATACGAATGGGGTCTGTGTTGTTTGCGGTGTTCATAGTAGGCTGTGATGATAAACCGCTCTTGCCTGTCGATGACGACGACGATCTTGGTCAGGCGCTTGCAACGTTCGGGGTGCCGCTGCCGTTCGGCAAACGGCAAGTCCTTCAGTTGTACGCGCACTTTGTATCCTTTGGGAGCGTTGTGATACGCTCCATACTTGAGGATGGTACAAATGTCACCGAGTGAGATGTTACGTGTTACAGACCGCAATTCAGCGTGTGCTGTTAGCTGCATCTGCGCTCCTTTTGGTTGGGGAGGCTTTCCCCCGCGCCAGACACAGGCTGATTATATCAACTTTTCAGAGGAAATGGAAAAACAATTGCACGGTTGCGCGGACGACCTGAGGAGAGCAGCCTCTGCGCTCTTCTCATTCAACCGGCAGCAGCGCTTCCTGCTTTTCCAACAACAACAGGGAGAGCTGCCCGGCGCTCAGATTTGCCAGCTGTTGCTCAAATGCCTCCAGCTGCACGACCGGGATCTGAAGCCTCAGGGTCACGTCGGCGGCAAAAGTCTCATCCTGGATCATAACGCCGCTTTGTCTGCAGAGACGACGGACGAGTTCCAGAAGGGGATAGGGGCATTCCAGGAGGGCGATTTGCACGCTTTCGCGGCGGGCGCGGGGAACGGAAGCGGTTACGAGCTGGGCAGCTTTCGTGTAGGCACGAACCAGGCCGCCGGTGCCAAGCTTGGTGCCGCCAAAGTAGCGCGTGATCACGAGCGCCACATCGCCCAGGCCGCTGCCGCGCAGGACAGTCAGCGCGGGGCGTCCTGCGGTGCCGGAGGGTTCGCCATCATCACTGGCGTATTCGGTCAGCGTATGGCCGCCGCCGATGATGTAGGCTGGTACGTTGTGCGTGGCGGTAGAAAATTCGCGCCGCATCTCGGCGATGAAGGCGCGGGCTTCTGCAACGCTGAAGGCCGGCGATAGCGTGGCAATGAAGCGGGAGTTGAGCACGGTCATCTCCCGCCGGATGCGCTGGTAGGGGACGAGGTAGTCGTTCATAATAGGAAAAGGCAGCCTGGATGGCAAGAAGTTGTCATCATATCCCTCTGGGGAGGGAGGGCGGTTTGGTGCCCTCCCTCGGGTTGGCGATGAGGTTCAGAGCACTTTTTGAATTTGCAAGGATAGTTCGCTTTGAACGGCGGCGATCTGATCTTCTGCGCCCAGGACGACAATCTGCCCTTCGCGGACGGCGGCCAGCACATCGCCGAAGCGGTGGAAGTCTTTCAGGGTGGTTCTCAGCACTTGTTCGCGGCGGCGCTGGCGTTCGCTGTCGCTCAGGCCGGTCAGGTAGCGGGTCAGCGCCGTCCAGCCTTTGGCGTCCGGCAGCTGGTAGGCGTCCAGCGAGCCGATAGCGCCGATGATGGCTTTTTCGATCTCGTCGCGGGGCACATCCAGCCGGCGCAGGAAATCAGCGGCCTGGTCGTATTTGTCTAGCGTGGCTTTTAAGTTCGGATCACGATAAGAAAGGAAGGCCCATACGCCGCTGTTGGGATCGAAGGTGGCAAAGCCGCCATAGGCGCCGCCCTGGACGCGGATCTTTTCCCACAGGTAGGTGGCGTTCAGGTAGTTGTTGATGACGAAGACCGAACCGTCCGGGCGGTATCCGTGCCGGTACAAATTGACCGCTTTGCCCACATAATTGACCTGGGCCGGGATGGTCAGCCCCTCGTTGCCAGCCGACAGGGGCGAGGATAACGGTTCGCGGCTGAAGCCCTGCCGCGGCAGGTGGCCGATAAATTCTTCCAGCCGGGAACTGCTGCTGTCCAACCAGCCGGGATCGGCGGTCAGGTTGAGGAGCATGGCGTCGGCGGTGAGCAGGCGGCGACGGATGGCTTCCAGATCGGCCAGGACTTCTTCCCAGGCGTTGTCCAGGCGGTCGGCCAGTTGCCGCAGGAAGAAGAGGTATTCCACGCCGCCGGTTTGTTCGGCCACGCGGTCGGAGGTGGTGAAATGCGCCCGCAGGCGCTGGTTGACCACCCGATGCCCCATCGGGACGAGGCTGGCCTCGAGGCGGGCTTTTTCTTCCAGCACGATCTGGCGAAAGCGTTGCCGGTCTGCCAGGCGCGGGGTGAGGAGAATATCGCGCAGGATGTCTAACAGGGAGGGGACTTTTTCTTGCAGGGCTTTGCCGCGCAAAAAGAACCATTGCGCCGGGTCTTGCCCGCCGAGGTGCTCGGCTGTGAAGATCGTGTCGCTGATGCCGCCGGTTTCCCGCCCGATGCGTTGGGTGAGCTGGACGAAGTCCTGCTCGCGGGTGCCCATTTGCCGCAGAGCGCGGCCAAACAGCCCCATGTAGGGCAACAGGCGCGGGGGAAGGGTGCGCAAATTAAACCCGATATCCAGATATACGATGCCGTGGGCAGGGAGCGGATGCCAGAGCAGGCGCACGCCGCGCACCCGGCGTTCTTCGGTGGGAATGGTGCGAACCTGTTTCTCCAGGTCGTCCAGTTTCAGGCGGGGGATGGCTGCCAGGGCTTGGGGATCGTCGGGCGTTTCTTGCCGTCGGTGCAGTTCCTGGGCCTGGGCGATGATCTCCTGGATGGCGTCTGCGTCCAGGCTGGCTTTGATCGCCTCCAGGCGGGCGCGTTCGCGCTCGGCGCGCCGATGCCCTTCTTCCGGGTCTGGCATCAGGAAGACGGTACTGCGGTGTGGGTTGTCTAGCAGGTAGCGGCGCAGGTAGTCTTCGAAATAACCGCCCGCTGCAGCGGCCTGTTTGATGGCGGTCAGCGGTTGTTCGAAGGCCAGGGTGTCCAGAGGGTCTTTGTCGTACAGCCAGTCGGTCAGGGCGGTGAGCATGAGGAACAGGCCGCGCGGAAAACGACCGGTGTTTTGCTCGCGCAGGCGAAATTCAATGGTGTTGAGCGAGGCGGCCACCGTATCGGGGTCGAAGCCTTGTTCGGCCAGTGTTTGCAAGGTGGCGAGGATGAGCTTTTCGACCTGGTCGACGTGTTCGGGGGCGACGCCTTTCAGCCCGGCGGTGAACATGCGTTGGCGCAGGTGCTGTTCGTAGTCGCCTATGACATCTTCGCCCAGGCCGGATTCGGTCAGCGCTTTGCGCAGGGGGGAGGCCGGGGTGGCCAGGAGGATGTGCGCCAGGATGGACAGGGTTAAATCGTCCTGGACGCTGAGATCGGGGGGCAGCAACCAGTTGAGGGTGACGTAGGCGCGGGCGTCGGCGGCATCGCCGGCGTCGTAAGGGAGGGTGACGCGCCGCGGCGCGTCGAACCGCGCCTGGGTGGGGATGGATGAGTCCACCTGGCGGGCGGCGAAGGCATTGAGCCATTCGTCCAGCACGCGCAGTCGTTCCTCTTCCGGGGCGTCGCCATACATCCAGATGTAGGCATTGGAGGGGTGGTAATAGGCTTCGTGAAAAGCTTTGAATTCTTCATACGTCAGTTCGGGGATGACTTCCGGGTCGCCGCCGCTGTCGCGGGCGTAGGGGTGCGTTGGGTCGAAGAGGGAGGCCCGCGATTGGTCGCCGAGCACATCCTCGGGCGAGGAGTAAGCGCCTTTCATCTCGTTGAAGACGACGCCTTTGTAGGTCAGCGGTTGATCGGGGGCGGCGATCTCGTAATGCCAGCCTTCTTGCATCAGGGTTTCGGGAGGGATCAGAGGGTAGAACACCGCATCCAGATAGACATCCATCAGGTTGTAGAGGTCTTTCAGGTTTTGGCTGGCAACGGGGTAGCAGGTTTTATCGGGGAATGTGAACGCGTTGAGAAAGGTGTTGAGAGAGCCTTTGGCCAATTCGATGAAAGGCTCTTTGACGGGGTATTTGCGCGATCCGCAGAGCACCGAGTGTTCCATGATGTGGGCAATGCCGTTGGATGTGCGCGGCGGGGTGCGAAAACAAATGCTGAAGACTTTGTTTTCGTCATCGTTGAGGATGGAAAGAAAGCGGGCGCCGGTCTGGTCGTGGCGGTAGAGCCGGGCGATGCCGTTGAGTTCTGGCAGGTGGCGTTCTTGTTCAAGCTTAAAGGACATCGGGACCTTCCTCAGGGGCAGGTTAGCAGGGCAAGGCGTCCAGGGCGCGGCGGGCCAGGGTAGCGATCACGTCCATGCGGTAGGCGGCGGAGGCGCGTTCATCCGTCGCTTCGCGGCAGATGTTTTGCAGGGCGATGGGCGCGTTGTCACCATCTTTGCCGTCCATGGCGAGGAGAGGGAGCGTTCCCCAGCCGCCGGCTACGGCCCGGGTGCGCCCGGAGGGCCAGCGGGCCAGGGCGACCATGAGCAGCGGGCGGTCGGCGGGGGTGCGACCGACGCGCTCAAAGGCCAGGGAGGGTTTGCGCGAAAACTGGACGGCGGTGATCAGGGCCGGTTCCCGCAGGGGCAGCCATTCTCCCAGGCGCACCGCGCGTGTGGCTGGCTGCCCGTCATCCCCCAGGAAGGCCAGGGTCAGGGTGGCGTCGAGCGCAAGCAGGGCGGCCAGCACGGGAGAGCGTCCGTCGCCGCTGGCGATCACCCCGCCCAGGGTGGCCTGATGGCGTAGATTGCGCGGCGCCTCCAGGCGCAGGGCGGTTTGCAGGGCGGCGGGTGTCGATGGGTGTTCAAGCAGGGCTTGCAAGGTGGTCGCAGCGCCGATGGAGAGCGCATCGCCGCGCGCCTGGATGGCGTCGAACCCCAGGTTTTGCAGGTCCACCACAGCGAAATCTTGCCCTCGCTGGCGGTTGAGCCAGGTGCCGCCGCCCAGGGGCAGGGTGTTTTCGTCTTGCAATCGTTGAAGCGCTTCGGTAAGCGTTTGGGGACGATGGTATTGGGTAATCATAGTTGGTTTCCTGTTTTGGCGAGAGGGAACAGCAAGTGAATTATACGTCATTTGCCGCCGGATCCGGGTATACTTTCCAGCCGAGGGCTGCGAGATCGACGTCGGCGAAAACTTTTTTGGGCACGTCCACCAGCAGACTGGTGGCTTCGGCCAGCAGGTTGCCTTCCTGGTCGTAAATGCCGGCCCAGCCTTCGGCGGTGTGCTTTTTGCTTTTGATGGCCTTGCCGACGATGCGCAACGGCTGCCCGGTGGGTACGGTTTTGCGATATTTGATTTCCAGGCGGGCTGTGTACATAAAACGCGGGTTGTCCGGATCGCCCATGAAGGCACGGCCACTGGTCTCGTCGAGAATGGTGGCGATAATGCCCCCGTGCAGCACGCCTGGATACCCCTGAAAATGTTCCGGGGCGGTGTAGGTGGTTTCGATGACGCCGGGTTCGGTTTGGTAGAAATGCAGGTGAAGGCCGACAGGGTTTTCTACCCCGCAAACAAAACACATGCGAGAACCGGGTTGTTTGATGGGTTTCATGAAAGGCTCCTGGAAAGGGATGCGTTTATTGTACTGCAAGGCCGATGAAAGAGCCAATTATGAGAGAATGATGAGAGCGCGGCGTTTGGCGGCGCAGGCGGGGAATCTGTGTTATACTGCTCTTCAGCAGGAGCCTTGCAGGACTTTTGAAGCAGTAAATGAAGACCCGCAGCACTAGCAGCGGGTCTTTTTGTTTGACCGCCGACAGGTTACGCAGGCCTGCATCCAATTCTCATTGCCACAGGAGGCAAAACAACATGTCGGAACGTATTACC
>WGAD01000311.1 GCA_015489255.1 Anaerolineales bacterium
CCACAGAGACCCACGCCACCATCCGTTTTTCCGTCCGCGATACCGGCATCGGCATCCCCAAGGACCGCTTGTCTCACATTTTCGACCGTTTCACCCAGGCAGACAGTTCCACCACGCGCCGCTTTGGCGGCACCGGCCTGGGATTGGCGATCAGCAAACAACTGGTGGAAGCCATGGGGGGGCGAATGTGGGTGGAAAGCGAGGTCAACAAAGGCAGCACCTTCTGGTTCGAAGTCGCCTTTGAGCGGCAACGGAACAAAACCGCCCCCTTGCCCGAAATCAAAACCGATGTCCGCGGCGCCCACATCCTGGTCATTGACGACAACGCCACCAACCGCATGGTGTTGACCAAAATGCTCTCCGGTTTTGGCTGCCGGGTAGCCACGGCTTCCAGCGGCGCCAAAGGCATTGAAACCTTGCGCACCGCGCACCGCACCGGCGACCCTTTCCAAGTGGTCTTGCTCGATATGCAAATGCCCGATATGGACGGCGAACAAACCGCTCGCGCCATCAAGAGCGATCCTCTCGGACGCAAAACCAGCGTCGTGGTACTCACATCTATGGGGCGCCGTGGCGACGCCGCCCGACTGGCCGCCATCGGCTGTGAGGGGTATCTGCTTAAGCCCGTCAAGCAACGCGTCCTTTTTGATATGCTCGCCACCGTCCTCGGGCGGCAAAAGCTCCCCCAGGCCACCCCGGTCCTCGTCACCCGCCACGAGCTCTCCGAACAACGCCGCCAGAACCTGCGCATTTTGCTGGCCGAAGACAACCCCATCAACCAAAAGCTGGCGGTCGCCCTCCTGCAAAAAGCCGGCTTCTCGGTTGACATTGCCACCAATGGACGTGAAGCGGTGGAAATGGTCAAAAACAACCATTACCACGCGGTACTCATGGACGTACAAATGCCCGCAATGGACGGCCTGGAAGCGACTCGCCAGATCCGCGCCTGGGAACAAGGGCGTGGACGCCACGTCCCCATCATTGCCATGACCGCCCACGCCATGAAAGGAGATCGGGAACGCTGCCTGGCAGCCGGCATGGATGATTACATCTCCAAACCCGTCCAAAAAGACATCCTGTTCACCGTACTGCAACGCTGGACGGAAGAAACGCCATCGCCCCGGGCAGAACAAACGGCAGCAGCCGATGAGGCCGACGACGCCCTGCTGGACCTCCTCGGCGATGAAGAAACGCCCTTCGGCGAACTTTCCTCCTCAGGTTCAGACGAGGTGCTTCCAACGCCTCCCGCCTTTCCGTCAGCAGAAGACATCCCGCCGCTGGACATTGCCAGCGCCTTGCCGCGCTTCAACAATGAATATGACTTTTTCGTCGAAATGTGCCGCGACTTCATCACCCACATCCCGGCCCGGTTGCAGACCATGTACCACGCCTTGAAAAAAGAAGACGCGCCGACCATTCAACGCGCGGCCCACAACCTGAAAGGCATGGCCGCCAACTTCAACGCCGACCCGCTGACAGAACTGGCGCGCCAGATCGAATACGCTGCCCGTGACGGCAACCTTCAGCCTGTTCCCGCCCTCCTGACCGCTCTGGAAAAGGAAGCCCTGCGCCTAGCGCGCTACCTGCAAGAACAAGGCATTCTTCAATAGGATGACCCATGAGCACACGCATTCTTCTTTTGGACGATGAACCCCTGTACCATAAAATGATCCAGCGCGCGCTGGGGAATGAAGATTTCATCTTCGAAACAGCCTTCAATGGACGCGAAGGCCTGGAAAAAGCCGTCCAATCCCGCCCCGACCTGATCATCACCGACGTGATGATGCCAGAAATGAACGGCTACGCCTTCACGCGCGCCCTGCGCCGTCGCCCAGAATTTGCCAGCACCCCCGTGCTCGTGCTCAGCGCCCAATCGGAAATTCAGGACAAAATCAAGTCTTTTGAAGCTGGCGCCGACGAACACCTGGTTAAACCCTTCCAGCCTGCCGAATTGCAAACGCGCGTCAAGTCGTTGCTGCGTCGCGCCGCCCTGTTGCAAACAAGCGTGCCGCCAGCAACGGCCACCCCGCACCAACAAGCCCACCTGATCGCCTTCCACAGTTTGCGCGGCGGCGTCGGCAACTCCACGCTGGCCGTCAACACCGCCCTGGCGCTGCAAAATTTGTGGGGAAAACGTACTTTGCTGATGGACCTGTCTATGCTGGCAGGGGAAGTCGCCCTCCTGCTAGACGAACCCATCAAACGCTCCTGGGCCGATATCGCCCGCTTCAACGCAGAAACCCTGGATGAGATCGCCCTGCAATCCATCATCGGGCGCCACGAAAGCGGCTTGCATTTCATCCCGGCGCCCACCCTGCCCGCAGAGGCGGAACGCATCTCGCCGGAGGTTTATCAAAAGGCGCTCGAGATCTTGCGCCGTCAATACGATTACCTGATCGCCGATCTGCCGCACGACTTCAGCGACATTTGCCTGCACACCCTCGATCATGCCGATCGCATCGTTTTGCCTCTGGCGCCAGAAATTGCCTCCGCCCGCGCCGCAACCCTGGCGTTGGAGACCTACGATCAATTGGAATACCCGGCTGAAAAGATCGTCCCCGTTGTGAACACGACCTGTAGCGGGCCCGGCATCAGCCGCCAGAAGCTGGAAAAGGCCCTGGGCAAGCGCATCCCCCTCGTTCTGCCCCACGAACCGCAAATTTTCATCCGCGCCCTCAACTACGGGCAGCCAGTGATCACGCATGCCACCGACAGCCGCTCCTGTGCCCTGCTGGAAGACTTCGCCTTCTACCTCAGCCGCCCGGAAGACAAAAAATCGCGTCCTCCAAAGCCTTCTCCCAGTTGGGAACGGGTATACCGGCGCTTTCTGGCCCGTCGCCAGCACGCCTGACGGCCGTCTTCCGGCAGGTGCTCTCAGATCAAGGCAACCTTCATGGGCGCAGGGCAGACCACAACAACCAGCCGCCCGCCAGGATCAACGCCAGCGGCCACAAGCGAGCAGCAAACGCCCAGGCGGAGACAAAAGTCGCCGCCCCCAGGAGAAGCAACACGGCCGCCGGGAAGTAAGCCCAAGCCATCCCCCCGCCCGGGGTGCGTCCGGATCGCAGCGCCACCACCAAAAAAGAAAGCCCAAACCCCGTCAGCGCCCAGCCATCCGTGTTGAGACCAAAGACATCCTCCCCCACTGCGGCCACCGCCAGGG
>WGAD01000312.1 GCA_015489255.1 Anaerolineales bacterium
CTCTAATACCAGCGCTTCTTCAATGCGTTTGCGTTCCGTGATGTCTTCTTTGATGGCCACGAAATGCGTAATACGTCCGTTTTCGTCCAAAACGGGAGAAATGGTTGAAAATTCCCAATAAAGTTGCCCGTCTTTTTTGCGGTTAATCATCTCGCCGCGCCAAACCTTGCCTTGCATCAACGTTTGCCACATGGTCTTATAAAGATTCGGTGGCATTTTCCCGGATTTCAAGATGCGTGGATTGTTTCCAATCGCCTCGACGGCGCTGTACCCGCTAATGCGTTCAAAGGCCGGATTGACATATTCAATCGTCCCTTCTGCGTTGGTGATGACCACGCTGCTGGCGCTCTCTTCGATGGAGCGGGTCAGCTTACGAATTTCGGCCTCGGCTTGTTTGCGGGCGGTGATGTCTAGCGAGTATTCGATCATCTGGACGACGTTGCCGGTTTCGTCCAAGATGGGGTAGCCGTGCACTTCTGCGTGATAGGTGGAGCCATCGGGCCGGTAGTGGACGTGTTCTACCGTGTAGGGTTGTTTGTGTTCGCGGACGTATTGCAGGGGGCAGGGGTGTTCGGCGCCGCTGCAAGGGGTTTCCCGCTGGTGGGTGAGGGCGTAGCAGGTGCTCTGGCTGCCGATGCCCAGTTGTTTTGCGGCCTCGTTGGCCAGGGCGATGGTGTAATCCTGAGTGTTGACGACGTAGAACGGGTTACCCAGCGAGTTGATGACGGTGGTCAGGTACGCCTGGCTGCGCTCCAGTTCGCTGGTCACCTGGCTGATTTGGCGCAAGTTACGCTGGCGCAGCAGGTAGAGCGCATAAGAAAGGGCGGTGAACTCTACCATGAGGCCAAACAGGTTGAAAACATCGGCGAAGGAAAGCGGCCCAAACGATCGCAGCACCAGGCCGTAACCGCTTGCCATCAGAGCCAGCAAGGCCCATACCTCCCAGGACGAGAGCAGCCAGCCGCCCAAGATCAGGGCTGGCAAGCCCCACGTCAGGTAGCGCAGGGCTTGTTCCAGGTCTGCGGCCGGCATGGTGATGACGGCCACGGCAGGCAATATGGCCGAGGCGCCCAGCAGCAGCCAGATGCCGGCCTTGTAATAAGGGGTGCGGCTGAGTGCGTAGGCCAGCACAAAGGCCAGGGCGGTTGCTGCCAGGTAAACCAGAGAGACGGGGGCGATGAAGAAGTTAAAGGCCGCCGCCAGGATGAGCAAGCCGATTAACAGCAACGACAAAACCGCCAGCGTGCGGGCGCGTTGATGGTCTTCTTTCAGCAAGAGGGAGATGTGGGGGGTGACCAGCGGCTCGAAGGTTTCGGCCTTGAGCGAGGGCAGTTGAAAGAAATGCAGCCGGAAAAGCCCCCAGGCAGAAAAAATGCCCAGCAAGGTGAAGGAAAAAGGCGTCCAGTCCAGGTCGGGCAGGGTGGACACGGGCAACTGGGTGAAAAAGTTGATGGCGGCAATGAGCGCCATGCCGATCAACACCAGGCGGATCTGCCGCCGCCGTTCTCCGCGGGCGCGGCGGTAGGCGCGGATGAGCAAGCCGCCGCCGAGGGCCAGCAACAGGTAGGAATAGGACAGGTAGAGCCAGTAAAACCAGCGGTGGTCGGCTTTGAGGGTGTCGATCGGCCCGGCGGGGATCAGGTGCATGTTTTGCCACAGCCAGCCGTGCCAGTCGTTGCTCCAGTAGAGCAGAATGCTGACCAGCGGCCCGGCAAAGAGAAAGGCCAACCGTCTCCTGGTGAGCAGGTGGTCTTCCTCCAGCGAGCGGATGATCATCAGCAAAGACAGGACGGGGGTGAAGGGGATGGCGAGAACTTCTATCCGCGCCCAGAACAGCTTTTGCTCCAGGGTCGGGCTGCCCAGTTCCAGGCCGTAGGTGGCGGCCCAGAACCCGGCGGCGGCCATCAGAGCGGCCAGCTGCAAGGCGCCTGGCGCTTTGCGCCGCGACCAAAGCACGCCGGCGGTGCCAAAGGCCGCCAGGGCCGAGAAAAAGAGGAAGAAAGAGTAAGGATTGGGTATCCAGGATGCGGTCATGTACGA
>WGAD01000313.1 GCA_015489255.1 Anaerolineales bacterium
ATGGCGAAGCAGAAATTTGAACGGACGAAGCCGCATCTGAACGTGGGGACGATGGGGCACATCGACCACGGGAAGACGACCCTGACCGCGGCGATCACGAAAGTGGCTGCGATGATGGGGAAGGCGAACTTCAAAGATTACGGCGAAATTGACAACGCGCCGGAAGAGCGAGAGCGCGGCATCACGATCAACATTGCGCACGTGGAATACGAGACGGACAAGCGCCACTACGCGCACGTAGACATGCCGGGGCACCGTGACTACATCAAGAACATGATCACGGGTGCGGCGCAGGTGGACGGTGCGATCCTGGTGGTGGCGGCGCCGGACGGGCCGATGCCGCAGACGCGGGAACACGTGCTGCTGGCGCGGCAGGTGGAAGTGCCGAGCATCGTGGTGTTTTTGAACAAGACGGATCAGATGGACGATCCGGAGCTGCTGGAGTTGGTGGAGTTGGAGTTGCGCGAGCTGCTGAACGAATACGGCTACCCTGGGGATGAAACGCCGATCGTGAAGGGTTCCGCGTTGCAAGCGCTGGAAAGCGAAAGCGAAGACGTGAACGCGCCGGAATACGCGCCGATCGTGGAGCTGCTGCGGGTGATTGACGAATACATTCCGGAGCCGGAGCGGGAGACGGACAAACCGTTCATGATGCCCGTGGAAGACGTGTTCAGCATCAAGGGGCGGGGCACAGTCGTGACAGGGCGCATGGAACGCGGCATAGTGAAGGTTGGCGATCCGGCGGAGATCGTGGGTTTGCGCGACAAAAGCATGAACACGGTGATCACAGGGATTGAGATGTTCCACAAACAGATGGACGAAGCGATGGCGGGCGACAACGTGGGTTTGTTGCTGCGCGGCATTGACCGGACGGAAGTGGAACGCGGGATGGTGATCGCGAAGCCTGGGAGCATCACGCCGCACAAGAAGTTTTTGGCGGAAGTGTACGTGCTGCGGAAAGAGGAAGGTGGGCGTCACAAACCGTTCTTCAGCGGGTATCGGCCGCAGTTCTACATTCGGACGATGGACGTGACGGGGTCGATCACCTTGCCGGAAGGCGTGGAAATGGTGATGCCTGGGGATAACGTGAACCTGACGGTGGAGTTGATCGTGCCGGTGGCGCTGGAGCAGGGTTCGAAATTCGCCATCCGCGAAGGCGGCCTGACGGTGGGCGCTGGCGTGATCACCGAAATCATTGAATAGGGATAAAGCCATGAGCAAACAAAAGATCCGCATCCGCCTGAAGGCTTTTGACCATCGCGTGCTCGATCAGTCCGCCAAACGGATCGTAGAAACGGCCGAGCGCAGCGGCGCCAAAGTCGTTGGCCCCGTACCCTTGCCAACAAAGATAGAACGGTTTACAATTCGGCGCTCCACTTTCATCGACAAGGATTCTCACGAACATTTTGAGATCCGCACGCACAACCGTCTGATCGACGTGCTGGAGCCGGATAGCAAGACCATCGACATGCTGATGCGCCTGAACCTGCCTGCAGGCGTCGACATCGAGATCAAACTCTAAAGGCAGAACCACAAGTGTATGCTCAGGGGTGGGGTCATCGGCCTCACCCCTGAAAAACGACGTCATAAGAATTGCGCTGTGCGCGTGCGACAAGAACAACCGGCATGGCGGCAATGCAATTGACTGTGGCGTCGGGAGATGATGGAGCCTAAGCCCAGGCTTACAGTCTCCGCTAAAATCTAATTTCTGCAAGGAGAAAATAGAGATATGTTTAAAGGGCTGCTTGGTAAGAAGATTGGCATGACCCAGATCTTCGATGAGTCCGGCGCGGCTGTGCCGGTGACCCTCATTGAAGCTGGGCCTTGCTATGTTACGCAGATTCGCAAGCCGGAAAAAGACGGCTATTCTGCGGTGCAGCTGGGCTTCGTTGAGGTGAACCCGAAACGCTTGACCAAGGGGCAATTGGGGCACCTGAAGAAGAGCGAATTGCCTCCGCTGCGGTTCCTGCGCGAATTTCGCGCCAAATCCCCCGATGTGCAGGTTGGAGACAAGGTAACGGTGGAAGTCTTCCAGGTCGGCGAACGCGTAGACGTGGTCGGCACGAGCAAAGGGAAGGGCTTCCAGGGCGGTGTCAAACGCTACGGCTTTGGCGGCGGCCCGAAGACGCACGGCCAGTCGGATCGCTGGCGCGCGCCCGGTTCGCGCGGCGCGGGTTCCACGCCGGGGCGCGTCTTCAAAGGCGCGCGCGGCCCCGGTCACATGGGGAACGTGCGTGTGACAGCGCAGGGCCTGAAGGTCGTGCTGGTTGATCCTGAACGTAACCTGCTTGCAGTGCGTGGTTCGGTGCCAGGCCCCAAAGGCGGGCTGGTAATTATCAAGGAAGCGCGCAAGCAGTAGGCGCTTAAACACTGGGAGCATAGCGATGAAGGTAGATGTTTACAACCTGGCTGGTGAAAAAACGCGCACGGTAGAACTTCCGGCGCAAGTTTTCGAAGCCCCCATTAATGTGGATTTGATGCACCAGGCTTACGTGCGCCAGATGGCGAACGCGCGCCTGGGAACCCACCAAACCAAAACCCGCGGCGAGGTCTCTGGCGGCGGTCGCAAACCCTGGCGTCAGAAGGGCACGGGCCGCGCGCGTCAAGGCTCCACCCGTTCCCCCATCTGGGTCGGCGGCGGCAAGGTGCATACCCCGCACCCGCGCTCGTACTACCAGCGGATGCCGAAGAAGATGCGCCGCGCTGCCCTGCGTTCGGCGCTCTCCGTCAAAGCGGCGGATGCCGAAATCGTGGTGGTCGAAGGATTCGACGTGGAAGAACCCAAGACGCGCGTCATGGCTGGTATTCTCAACAACCTGGTGGGCGCAGACAGCGCGCTGATCTTGATGCCGCAAAAAGATGAAAAATACGCGCGCGTGATGCGTTCCGCCAGCAACCTGCCCGATGCCAAGGTTCTCCTGGCCGCATACATCAACATTCGCGATTTGTTGAAATACGACAAACTGGTCCTACCGCTCGAGACGGTGGATGTTTTGGCTGCCCACTTGGGCTAGGAGGCTTGAGCGATGACTACGAACTATTATGAAGTGATCCGTCGCCCGATCATCACCGAAAAAAGCAACTATCTGACGGGCAAACTGCAGCAATATGTGTTTGAAGTGCGCCGCGATGCCACGCGGACGATGGTCAAAAATGCCATTGAGACCATCTTCGACGTAAACGTGGTGCGCGTGAACATCATCAATGTTCCGGCCAAGCGCAGCCGTCGGGCGCGCAGCCGCCGGTTGCTGGTGCGCCGCCCCGGGTACAAAAAAGCCATTGTCACCCTGGCGGAAGGCGAATCCATCGACATCTTTGAAGGGGTGCGCTAATGGGTATCAAAAAATACAAGCCGGTAACGCCCGGTCAGCGCGGCATGACGGGCTATACCTTCGAAGAAATCACCAAGACCAAGCCCGAACGCTCGCTGGTGACAACCAAGAAAAAACACGCTGGCCGTAATAACTATGGCCGTGTGACGGTGCGTCATCGGGGCGGCGGGCATCGCCGCAAGCTGCGCCGGATTGATTTCAAGCGCGACAAGCACGGCATCCCCGCCCGCGTGGCGGCGATTGAATACGACCCGAACCGGACGGCGCGCATCGCGCTGCTGCACTATGTGGACGGCGAAAAGCGCTACATCCTGGCGCCAGTTGGCTTGCAAGTGGGCGATATGGTCATGTCTGGCCCGGAGGCGGAAATCCGCCCGGGCAACAGCCTGCCCATCAGTAACATCCCGCTGGGCACGATGATTCACAACATCGAGCTGAACGAAGGCAAAGGCGGCCAGATGGTGCGTTCTGCTGGGGCTGCGGCCCAATTGCTGGCCAAAGAAGGCCGTTATGCCCAGATCCGCCTGCCATCTGGCGAGGTGCGCCTGGTGCGGCAGACCTGCTACGCCACCATCGGCCAGGTGGGCAACCTGGAGCACAACAACATCAAACTGGGCAAGGCTGGCCGCAAGCGGCACCTGGGCATCCGCCCGACGGTGCGCGGTTCTGCCATGACCCCGCGCGACCACCCGCACGGCGGTGGCGAAGGGCGCCAGCCCATCGGCCTGCCCGGCCCGAAAAGCCCGTGGGGCAAACCGACCCTGGGCTACAAGACCCGTCGGAACAAGCGCACGGACAAATTCATCGTTCGCCGTCGCAGCAAGAAATCTCGCTAACGGTTGCGCTTGCGCAAGGATATAGGAGTACAGAGTTATGTCACGCTCTCTGAAAAAAGGGCCTTTTGTAGACCCGAAACTACTCAAAAAGATTGAGCAGATGAACGAACGCGGCGAAAAGAAAGTGATCCGCACCTGGAGCCGGGCCAGCGTCATCTTCCCGCAAATGGTCGGTCACACCATCGCCGTGCACGACGGTCGCCGCCACGTGCCGATTTACATCACCGAAAACATGGTTGGGCATCGGCTGGGCGAATTCGTCCCCACCCGCACTTTCCGTGGGCACATCGTCGAGAAGAAGTCCAGGAAATAGGAAGTGAAAGATGACTGAAGTTCGAGCCAAACTCCGCTACCTGCCTATTTCTGCCCAAAAAGTGCGCCTGGTAATCGACCTGGTGCGCGGCAAGGACGCCCAGGAGGCGGTTGAAATGCTGCGCTTTGTCCCGAAGCGTGCGGCTACACCGGTGCGTAAATTGATCGCTTCTGCCATTGCCAACGCAGAAGAGAACTTTGGGTTGAGCCGTGAAGACCTCTACGTGGCCGAAATCTACGCAGATGAAGGCCCCACGCGCCGCTGGCGCCGTTTTGGTGCGCGCGGTCGCTTCAAGCCGATTGCTCGCCGCTCCTCGCACGTGACCGTGGTCTTGCGCGAACGGGAATTCTAGAGTCGCACGTAAGGAATGTAAGGAGAAAATATGGGTCGCAAAGTACATCCGATCGGCATGCGTTTGAAGATCACCAAACCGTGGCAGGCCCGCTGGTTTGCCGACGGCGAGCAGTACCGCGAGCAATTGCAGCAGGATTTGGCCATTCGTCACCTGCTGATGGGCGTGCCCTCCAAGGGCGGCTCGGCTGCCAATGCCCGCGTGCTCAAGCTGCGCCGCCGCCTGCCCGATGCCGTGTTGCAAAATCGGGCGGGGATCGCCGCGGTGGATATTGAACGCTACCCCGGCAAGGTAAAACTGACCATCCACACCGCCAAGCCCGGCGTCTTGATTGGCCGCAAAGGCCGCGACATCAAGATCATCCGCGAGGTATTGCAAGAGCTCGTCGGCCAGGCGATTGATATTGACGTCAAAGAGGTAAGTTCGCCAGATACGGTGGCCATTCTGGTCGCCCGCAACATTGCCGATCAGCTGGAACGCCGCGTGGCCTATCGCCGCGCGATGAAACGCGCCATTCAGCAGGCCATGCGGCAGGGCGCCAAGGGCATCAAGATCATGGTTTCGGGCCGCCTGGCCGGGGCCGACATGGCCCGCACCGTGTGGCTGCGCGATGGCCGCGTGCCTTTGCAGACGCTGCGCGCCGACATTGACTATGCGCGCGCCGAAGCTACCACGACCTACGGCCAGATTGGCATTAAGGTCTGGATTTACAAGGGCGACGTGTTGCCCGAAAAAGAAGAAGAAAAAGTCGAGGCGACCGAAGGCGTTTACGTCAGCAAATAACGCCCCGGCCTGACAGGTAAAAGAGAGGTAATTGCTATGTTAATGCCGAAACGTGTCAAGTGGCGCAAACAGCAACGCGGTCGCTTGAAAGGGAAGGCGTACCGTGGTTCTGAAGTCAGCTTTGGCGAATACGGCTTGCAAGCGCTGGAGCCGGGCTGGATCTCGGCGCGCCAGATCGAAGCCGCCCGCCGTGTGATGGTGCGTACCATGAAGCGCCGCGGCAAAGTCTGGATTCGCATTTTCCCTTCCAAGCCATACACCCGCCGCGCCGCGGAATCGCGCATGGGTAAAGGGAAGGGCTCGGTGGAATACTGGGTTGCCGTGGTCAAGCCTGGCCGTATCATGTTCGAAGTCGGCGGCCTGGACGAGGAAATTGCTCTGGAAGCTTTGCGTCTGGCGCAGTACAAACTCTCTGTGAAGACGAAGATCGTCTCGCGCGTAGATTCGACGGGAGAGTAGGGCATGAAAGCGGCAGAAATTCGCAAACTGGAAAGCCATGAAATCCAGGCCAAACTGGAAGAAGCCCGTGAAGAGCTGATGAACCTGCGCTTTCAGCAGGTGACCGGTCAGCTGACCGATACCAGCCGTCTGCGTCAGGTGCGCCGCGACATCGCGCGTATGCTCACGATCTTGCGGGAGCGCGAGTTGCAGGCGGAAGAGGAAGGTGAAGCATGAATAACCGTCGTCGCATGACTGGTGTGGTGAAAAGCAACAAAATGGCCAAAACCGTGGTGGTGGAGATCACCCGCACCTACCGTCACCCGATTTACAAGAAAGTCGTCAAAGCGCGCAAACGTGTGAAAGCGCACGACGAACTGGGTTGCAACGTGGGAGACAAAGTGCGCATCGTGGAAAGCCGCCCGCTTTCGCGCGAGAAGCGCTGGGTGGTCGAAGCCATCCTGGAACGTGAGACCCGCAACGTGGAAGTTGAAGCCTAGGAGATGGCGCCATGATTCAACGAGAGACCCGTTTGCAAGTGGCAGATAACAGCGGCGCCCGCGAATTGCTGGTAATTAACATCCTTGGCGGCACCGGCCGGCGCTACGCGCGCGTTGGCGATGTGGTCATCGCCACCGTTAAGGCGGCGGCGCCGCATGGTTCGGTGAAGAAAAGCGATATTGTCAAGGCGGTCATCGTGCGCTGCGCCAAAGAATGGCGCCGAGAAGATGGCTCATACATCCGCTTCGACGATAACGCCGCTGTGATTCTCGATACGGATGGAAAGAACCCGCGTGGGAGCCGCATCTTTGGGCCTGTGGCGCGTGAACTGCGCGAGAAGGGCTATATGAAAATCGTTTCGCTGGCGCCCGAGGTGCTTTAGCGATTCTCGCTCAGGAGCGTGAAGATGAAGGTCAAAATTCGTAAAGATGATACGGTCGAAGTGATTAGCGGGCGCGATCGCGGCCTGCGCGGCAAAGTCATTCGTGTGTTGCCCAAAGAGAACCGCCTGGTGGTGCAAGGCGTGAACCTGCGCATCAAACATCAGGCACAAATCCAGACGCAGGGCCGCACCATGAACCCCGGTCGCGTAGAATTCGAAGCCCCCATCCACATTTCCAACGTGATGCTGGTGTGCCCCAAGTGCGATCAGCCGACCCGCGTGGGTGTGGAACGAGATGAATCCGGTGCGCATCGTGTGTGCAAGCGCTGCAAGGCGTTGATTGACTGATGACCAGCCGGTCTGTGGAGATTGTGCTTATGAACAGAATGAAAGAAAAATACGAGCAGGAAGTGGCGCCGGCGCTGCTCAAGCAGTTCAATTACCCCAACGTGATGATGGTACCGCGCATTCAGAAGGTCGTGGTCAACATCGGTTTGGGCGAAGCGCTGGATAACGCCAAAGCCATTGACGCGGCGGTGAGCGACCTGGAGAAAATTACCGGGCAAAAGCCGCTCCTGCGCAAGGCGCGCAAGAGTATCGCCGCCTTCAAACTGCGCGAAGGCCGCATTATCGGCGTCAAGGTGACGCTGCGCGGCGCGCGCATGTGGGATTTCCTCGATCGCCTGATCAACATTGCGCTGCCGCGCGTCCGCGACTTCCGCGGCATTTCGCCCAATTCGTTCGACGGGCGCGGCAACTACACCCTCGGCCTGCGCGATCAACTGGTTTTCCCCGAGATCGAATACGATAAGGTTGATAAACTTCGCGGCATGGAAATCAGTATTGTCACCACCGCCAGGAACGATGAAGAAGGCCGCGCTCTGCTGAAATTGTTGGGTATGCCGTTCAAGAAGGAAGCGTAACTATGGCAAAGAAA
The DNA here is from genome assembly GCA_015489255.1 of Anaerolineales bacterium. Taxonomy (GTDB): domain Bacteria; phylum Chloroflexota; class Anaerolineae; order Anaerolineales; family Villigracilaceae; genus S143-42. The sequence continues at coordinate 7,875 of WGAD01000313.1, forward strand.
TGCATGCAATATCGTGAATTGCGTCGGCGCCACCGCGTGCAGGTGCGCAACCGCTGTCAGCGTTGCGGTCGCCCGCGTGGTTACATGCGTCGTTTCGGTTTGTGCCGGATTTGCTTCCGTGAGTTGGCTCTGGAAGGTAAAATCCCCGGCGTGGTCAAGTCGTCCTGGTAGCCGGGCGGAGGTAGAAGCATGAGTGTGAATGACCCTATTGCTGATATGCTGACGCGCATCCGCAACGCAAACATGGTCGGCAAGACCGTAGTCGCCATGCCCTCTTCCAAAATTAAGGTGGAGATCGCCCGGATTTTGAAAGAAGAAGGCTTCATTGAAAACTACGAAGTGGTGGAAGGCGACTCGCCGGCCAAGAAAACCCTGCGTGTGCGGCTGAAATATGTTGGCGAACGCCGTAATCGGCGACCGGTGATCACCGGTTTGGAACGTGTCAGCCGTCCTGGGCGGCGCATCTACACCAAGAAGGAAAACATCCCCTGGGTGCTTTCTGGCATGGGGATTGCAATCCTTTCAACCCCCAAAGGTGTGATGACCGGCCAAAAAGCCCGCAAACTGGGCGTGGGCGGCGAAATTCTGTGCAAGATTTGGTAGCCAGGAGGTAGAACCGTGTCTCGTATTGGACGCTTGCCTGTGATCGTCCCTCCCGGCGTGCAGGTTGAAATTAAAGGTTCGTTTGTGCGTGTGAAAGGCCCCAAGGGTGAGCTGAGCTTCGTCTTCTCGCCGAAGATCAACATCGCCCAGGACGGGAACCAGATTATCGTCACCCGCAATTCCGATCAACCGGATGAGCGCGCCCTGCATGGCACCACCCGTGCCGTCATTCAAAACATGGTTACTGGCGTGAGCCAGGGCTTCGAGCGGGTGCTGGAACTCCAGGGCGTGGGGTATCGCGCCGAACTCAAAGGCAAGAAGCTGGTCTTGAACGTTGGCTTCTCCCACCCTGTGGAGATCGAACCGCCCGATGGCGTCGAGTTCGAAGTGGACACCAAAGCGCGCCAGATCAAGGTCAAAGGGTACGACAAACAGGTCGTGGGCCAGGCGGCGGCCAACATCCGCGCCGTGCGCCCGGTGGAACCCTACCACGGCAAGGGGATTCGCTATCTGGGCGAAAAAGTGCGCCGCAAGGCCGGCAAATCCGGGAAAGGAGCGTAAGCGATGGCTCGTCAAACTCGTGCTCAGGCGCGTTTGCGCCGTCATAAGCGCGTGCGCAAAAACCTGGCTGGCACGCCGGAACGTCCGCGCATGGCGGTGTATCGCAGCCTGACAGAAATTTACGTGCAGGTGATCGATGACCAGGCCGGTCATACCCTGGTTTCCGCGTCCACGATCGATCGTGAATTGCGTGACCAGATGAAAGGCCTGGACAAAACGGAACAGGCGCGGCTGGTTGGCAAGGCAATTGCCGAGCGCGCCAAAAGCCGCGGCATTACCCGCGTGGTGTTCGATCGCGGCGGCTTCCGCTACATGGGCCGCGTGAAAGCGCTGGCCGAAGGCGCACGCGAAGGCGGCCTCGAATTCTAGGTCGAGTGGAGTTGTAAATATGGCTGAATACAAGCAGGACATCGAGCAAGGGCTCGACGAACGTGTAATTGAAATCGCGCGTGTTGCCAAAGTGGTCAAAGGCGGTCGCCGCTTCCAGTTCCGTGTGACGGTGGTGGTCGGAGACGGCCAGGGATCGGTTGGCATGGGCGTGGGCAAGGCGAACTCGGTGCCCGATGCCATGCGCAAAGCCTCGGAACGGGCGCGCCGGAACATGCACAAAGTCAACTTGTTAGATAGCACCATCCCGCACGAAGTCGTCGGGAAGGTGGGCGGCGCCCGCGTGTTGCTCAAACCGGCCTCGCGCGGTACCGGTGTGATTGCTGCCGGCGGCGTGCGCGCGGTCCTCGAAGTCGCTGGCGTGCGTGATATTCTGACCAAGTCCATGGGTAGCCCGACGGTGATCAACGTGGTGCAGGCCACTTTCCAGGCGCTGGAACAATTGAAGTCGCCCGAGGAAGAGGCCGCGCGTCGCGGCAAACCAGTTGCCGAGATGATGCCCTTCTGGGCGCGGAGGAAGAAGAATGGCTAAAAAGGCGAAAACCCTGCGTGTGACGCTGGTCCGCAGCCCCATTGGCTATTCCAAACGGCAGAAAGCCACTGTGCGGGCTTTGGGCCTGCGCCGCATGAACCAGACTGTGGAACACGACGATACCCCCGTTATTCGCGGGATGATTGCCAAAGTCAGTCATCTTGTTCGCGTGGAAGAAGAGTAGGTAGAACCATGAAACTACATGATCTGAAACCAAGTCCGGGTGCGAAGAAGAACCGCAAGCGTGTGGGGCGCGGGATCTCGGCTGGGCAGGGCAAAACGGCCGGGCGCGGCCAAAAAGGGTATGGCGCTCGCAGCGGCTCTGGCGGCAAATTGTATCGCCAAGGCGGCAACCTGCCTTTCTTCCGCCGCCTGCCCTTCATGCGCGGCCAGGGGTTCACGCCCATCAACCGCGTGGTATACAACGAGGTCAATCTCGACCAGTTGGCCGAGGTCTTTGAGGCCAACGCCGAAGTGACGCCCGAAACCCTTCAGGCTGCCCGCCTGCTGCGCGATGAGCGCAATCCGGTGGTCTTGCTTGGGCGCGGCGAAATTGATATCCCGCTTAAGGTGCGCGTGCATCGGATCTCTAAAGGTGCGCAGGCCAAAATCGAAGCGGCTGGCGGTTCGGTAGAGATTATCGAATAACGCCTGCATTGAGGAGATTTTCGTTATGAAACGTTCAGGCTGGCGCTATTTGTGGACGTCGCAAGACATCCGCCGCAAACTGCTGATCACCATGGGCCTGCTCATCCTTTACCGGATGGCCGCCAACGTCCCCGTGCCGGGCATCAACCGTGACGCTTTGGCGCAGCTGTTTGCACAGATGGGGTCTTCGGGCACATTCTTCAGCTTCTTGGACCTCCTTTCGGGCGGTACCGTATCTAACTTCTCGCTGCTGTCTATGGGCGTGTATCCCTATATCACGGCCCAAATCATCTTGCAGCTGCTCGTACCCATCGTTCCGGCGCTGCAGCGCCGAATGGAAGAGGACCCGCGCGAAGGCCAAAAGTGGATGGAAAAATGGACGTACTACCTCTCCGTCCCCATGGCGATGCTTTCGGCCATTGGCCAGGTCAACATCTTCAATTCCATTGCCCAACAAGCCGGCTTGGAGCAAATCGTCGCCTTTGGCTGGACGAGCGACCTCTGGCTGCACTCCCTGGCGATCCTGATGTCCATGACCGCCGGTACGATGTTTGCCATCTGGCTGGGCGAACTGATCTCGGAATACGGCATCCGGCAGCAAGGCCTGTCGCTGATCATCTTTGCCGGTATTGTGGCCCGCCTGCCAAGCAACTTCATGGCGATGATGCAAGATGAGCAATATCGCATCTTCAACCTGGTGGTGATGACGGTGGTTTTGCTCCTCACCATCTTTGCCATCGTGTACGTCCAGCAAGGGCGGCGCAACATTCCGGTGATGTATCCTGGTCGGCGCGTCGGCAACCGCATGTCCATGCCGGTGAAAGGGACAATGCCGCTGATGGTGAACATGGCCGGCATGATCC
>WGAD01000314.1 GCA_015489255.1 Anaerolineales bacterium
CTGGCCTTTTGCCCCTTCCTTGTGGGTGGAGGCGGCTCGCGCTTGGGCTGCCGCAGGCGATCGCGCGCGCGCAGACGAGGCCTATGCCCGCGCAGCGGAGGCCGGCCTCTTGCAGCCCGCAGATTGGGCGCAATGGGGGCGACTTCACTGGCAGGCTGGCGATCCGGATGCCGCGCTGGATATCTGGCGGCGGGCGCAGCACGAGGGCGCGGCCTCGGCGGAGGTACTGAGCCTGCTGGCGCAAGCCTATGCGTTGCGCGGCGAAGCCCAAAACGAGCAGCAAACGCTGATGGCCTGGCTGGCGGCGGATGAAACGGCGGCCTGGGCGCATTATCGCCTGGCGACCTGGCAGGCTGCTGCGCTGGACGAGGCGGCGCTTTCTCATCTGCGCCGCGCTGCCGATCTCGACCCGGCTTATGCGCCGTTTGCCGATCCCTTGCGCTTGGCCCTCCACACCGCCTTGCAGGAGGGCAACCCCTTGCCGGTGGGACAGGCGTTGGCCGCCCAAAGGGCCTGGCCCCAGGCGGCGGCGGCTTTTTCTCTGGCCGTTGACCGCCGCCCGCGAGATGGATTGGCCTGGGCTTGGCTGGCGGAGGCCCGGCAATGGTTGGGCGAAGACCCAACGGAGGCTCTGGCCCAGGCGTTGACCTGGGGACAACAGGAAGCGGACGTTTGGGGATTGCGCGGATTGTACTTCAGTCGCCAGGAAAACTGGCCGGCGGCCCGCGAGGCCTGGGCGCAGGCAGTAGCCCTGAACCCCGAGCGCCCGGACTGGTGGCCGTCACTGGGAAACGCCCGCGCCCAAACCGGCGACATCAGCGGTGCTTTGGCGGCTTACCGCCGGGCGGCGCAACTGGCCCCCGAAGACGCCCGCAGCTGGTATTTGCTGGGGTTGTTTTGCCTTGAGTATAATATCGCCCTGGACGGAGAAGGCCTGAACGCCGCCCTAAAGGCTTTCTTGCTGGAAACCGAAGATCCGCGCCATGCCCTGCTGGTTGGACGCTACTATCTGACCCTGGGGCAGGAAGAAAGCGCATACAAATATCTGCGCACCGCCTATGAACGTGCGCCGCAGGACGCCCAGACCGCCCTTTATTGGGGCATCTGGCAGGCGCAGTACGGCCAGCCGCAGGCCGCCCGCGCCGCCCTGGAAACGGCGTTGCAGGCGCCGCAGGAGCGCGTCCGGCGGCAGGCGCAATACTGGTTGGAGACTCTGCCATGAAATTTCGCTCCGCTATTTTTTTGCTGTTCGTGCTGCTGGCAGGTTGCAACGCGCTGCGCTGGCAAGAAACCCTGGCCCAGCCCGGCGAGACCTTGCTGGCAGAGAATTTTTCCACGCCCCGCCCGCCCTGGCCGGTCGGCGGCACGGAATACGGCCAGGCCACATACGATAATGGCGTCTATCGCGTGCAGGTGGCCGCCCCCTACACGGAATTCCGCGCCCTGGCCGGGCAGCGCTATGGGGATGTGCGCCTGTATTTGCGCATTGGAAAATTTGCCGGGCCAGATGCCGTGCGCGCGGGTGTGATCTGCCGCTTTGTGGATGAGCGCAATTTTTATTTCCTGACCATTACCGCCGACGGGGAATATGCCATCGGAAAGATGACGCCGGAGGGCCTCCGTTTTTTGGGTGCAGAAACCTTCCAGCCGGCAGAGGCCGTCCATCGCGGCATGGCGGTCAACGAGCTGGAAGCCGAATGCATCGGCGATAGGCTGCGCCTGTTTGCCAACGGCGTTTTGCTAGCCGAAGCGCAAGATGCCGCCCTGCCGGAGGGTGACGTTGGTTTGTTGGTGGGCACGTTTGCGGAAGGCGGCGCGGATGTGTTGCTGGACGATTTCAAAGTGCAAAAACCCTGAAGGAACGGGATGAAAGTTTATCTGGATATGATCGGATGCCGCCTCAACCAGGCGGAACTGGAACAATTCGGGCGCCAACTGCGGGCTGCCGGGCACCAGGTGACCGCTTCTCCTGCAGAGGCCGATGCGGCCATCATCAACACCTGCGCGGTAACCTCCGAGGCCGCCGCCGATTCGCGCAGCCTCATCCGCCGGGTCGTGCGTCTGGGCGCGGGCGAGGTTGTCGCCACCGGCTGCTGGGTTTCGCTGGCGCCGGAAAAGGCCGCTGCCTTGCCGGGTGTGCGCCGGGTGGTGCCCAATGCGGCCAAGGACGAATTGCTGCAAACCGCTTTCGGCCTTCAGCCGGCGGATTTCGAGGTGGAGCCGGTGGCCCGCGAACCCCTGCCCGGGCTGCGGCAGCGCACCCGCGCCTTCATCAAAGTGCAAGACGGCTGCGATAATGCCTGCACGTTTTGCGTCACAACGGTGGCGCGCGGCCAGGGGCGGTCGGCGCCGCTCGCGCAGGTACTGGCCGAAGTGCAGGCAGCCCAGGAGGGCGGCGTGCAAGAGGTGGTGTTGACGGGCGTCCACCTCGGTTCCTGGGGGCGCGATCTGGGGTTGCGTCTGCGCGATCTGGTGGCCGCCATCTTGCGCGAAAGCGACCTGCCGAGGGTGCGCCTGTCTTCGTTGGAGCCCTGGGACCTGGACGCCGATTTCTTTGCCTTGTGGGAGAATCCGCGTCTGTGCCGTCATTTACATTTGCCGCTGCAATCGGGCAGCGACCGCATTTTGCGCCGGATGCGCCGCCACACGACCCGCGCTTCCTTCCGCCGCCTGGTGGAAGCTGCCCGTGCCGTCCGCCCGGATATGGCGGTGACGACGGACGTGATCGCTGGTTTTCCGGGTGAAACGGAAGAAGACTTTGCCCAAACCCTGGATTTCGTGCGCGAAATGGGGTTCGCCGGCGGACACGTTTTCACCTATTCGCCCCGTCCGGGGACGCCGGCGGCGCGCATGAAAGAGCAATTGCCAAAGGCCGTCCGCAAGGCGCGCAATGCCGCTTTGCGCGAGACCTTTTCCGGCCTGGCGGCGGCTTATCGGGGGCGGTTTGTCGGTCAGGATGCCCTGGTGCTGTGGGAAAGCGCCGCCGAGCATGGAGAACGCGGCTGGTTGATGCGCGGCCTGACCGATAATTACCTGCGCGTGCAGGCCTGGCTGCCCGAGCCGCGCTGGAACCGGATCGACCGCGTGCGTTTGCTGGCGCCAACACAGGGCGATTGGCTGACAGGAAAGGTGGTGTGAGATGATGAAAGCGCAACGTCTGGACGCGCCTCTCCCGGCAGACCAGGCGCCGCTGCGCCTGGTGGAGATGCCCATACCCGAACCCGGGCGCGGGCAGGTGCGGATCGCCGTTTCGGTGTGCGGGGTGTGTCATACCGATTTGCACACGGTAGAAGGGGATATCCACCCGCCGGCTTTGCCGGTCATCCCCGGTCACCAGGTGGTTGGCGTGGTGGAAGCCCTCGGCCCCGGTGTCGCTGCCAGCTGGCTGGGGAAGCGGGTGGGCGTTCCCTGGCTGCATCGGGCTTGCGGTTCATGCGCTTTTTGCCAGCGCGGGGAAGAAAATTTGTGCCCAGAGGCCCGCTTCACCGGTTTTCACGTTGCGGGCGGCTATGCGGAATACATGCTGGCCGAGGCAGATTATCTCCTCCCGCTGCCGGAAACGGTGGACGATGAGCAAGCCGCTCCTTTATTGTGCGCGGGCATCGTCGGCTACCGGGCCTTGAAAAAGGCCGAGATCCAGCCCGGTGAGCACGTCGGGCTGTTTGGGTTTGGCGCCAGCGCCCATTTGATGATCCAGGCGCTGCGTTACTGGGGCTGCGAGGTCTCTGTGTTTACCCGCTCGGCGGAGCACCAGGAACACGCCCGCCAGCTGGGCGCCGCCTGGGTAGGGCAGGCGGCGGGCACGCCGCCGCATCCACTGGATCGGGCGGTGATCTTCGCGCCCGCGGGCGCGTTGGCCGTCCGCGCGCTGGAGCTGGTGCGTCCGGGCGGAACGGTGGCGATCAACGCTATCCACATGAGCGATATCCCTTCCTTCCCTTATGCCGTCTTGTACGGTGAACGCACTTTGCGTTCCGTCGCTAACGTGACCTATCAGGACGGGGTTGAGTTTCTGGCGTTGGCGGCAGAGGCGGGCATTCGCGCCACGGTGCAGCCGTATGGTTTGAGCGAGGCCAACCAGGCGCTGGACGATTTAAAACACAGCCGCTTCAACGGCGAAGCGGTTTTGCGGATAAAATGACATTTGCCTGACAAGTGACACTGTTCACCTTCTCGTTGGGTTTTGTATAATGCTGAGGATTCCCAAAAAAGGAGCAAAAAATGACCGCGAAACTGATTGACGGCAAGGCCATTGCCCAGAAGGTCAAAGACGAAGTCAAGGCCGAAGTGGAGAAAATGGTGGCCGCGGGCAAACCGGCGCCTGGCCTGGCGACCGTCCTGGTGGGCGATCGGGTCGATTCGGCCACCTACGTCCGCATGAAACAAAAAGCCTGCGCCGAATTGGGGATGGAATCGTATCATCATCACCTGCCCGGCGACGCCAGCCAGGAAGAGGTCGAGTCCCTGGTGCGCCAGCTGAACGCCGACCCGAAAGTGAACGGTATCCTGGTGCAGCTGCCGCTTCCCGATCATATCGACGAAGAAAAGGTGTTGCAGGCCATTGACATCACCAAAGACGTGGACGGTTTCCACCCGATCAACATTGGCCGGTTGGCGCAGAAAGGCCGCGAGCCGCTGTTCGTTCCCTGCACGCCGTATGGCGTCATCTATCTGCTGAAGGAATCGGGCGTGCAGATTTCGGGCGCCAACGCGGTGGTGCTGGGCCGGTCCAACATCGTCGGGATGCCGGCGGCCCTCTTACTGGTGCGCGAAAATGCGACCGTGACCATCGTTCACTCGCGGACGAAGGACATCCCCGAGGTGGTGCGCCAGGCCGATATTGTGGTGGCCGCCATCGGCAAGATGGAATTTGTGCGCGGCGACTGGCTCAAACCGGGGGCGGCGGTGATCGATGTTGGCATTAACTCCAAGCCAGACCCGACGAAGAAGCGCGGCTACCGCCTGGTGGGGGATGTGAATTTCGATGAAGCCAAAGAGGTGGCTGGCTGGATCACGCCCGTCCCGGGCGGCGTGGGCCCGATGACCATTGCCATGCTGATGCGCAACACCCTGCGCGCGGCGCAGATTCAGAACCCCTAGCCTCACAGGCGAGGAAAAACCGGCGCAAGAAAACGGGGCGGCTCTTTGGCAGGTCGCCCCGCTGCGTTGATGGGGGACAGGGCGGCCTGCGCTCTCCTGGGCTTGCAATATGCGTTGCAGTGCTTGGTCTTAAAACAATGAAAACGATAGGCAGCGTAACCGTGTGCGCCCGGATCTGCAGGCTGCTGGTGCGCAGGAGGGCGTCCAGGTGTTCGTTGCGCGCCAGGCTGGCCGCGGCGTCGTTCTGGCGCAGTTTCTCATTCAGCGCCAGCAGGTGTTCGTTGGCCTCTTGCAAGAAATCTTGGATGAATTCTTGGGACAAGAAAACTCCACCGAAAGCGGGAAGATTGGGTAAAATTTTCTCATGTTTGAGGAAC
>WGAD01000315.1 GCA_015489255.1 Anaerolineales bacterium
GTACCACTGATTGAGGGTGTTGAAGCGATCCGAAGGATCGAAGAGCGGCGGCACCTGGACGCCTTGCACCTGCTTGCTGACGCCATAATTATATACCGGATAGTAAAGCGGCAGAGCGGGCAGTTCTTCGGCAAAGACCACCTGGAAATTGCGGTACAGGCGGCGGCGTTCTTCCGGATCGGGATTGATGCGCGCCTGTTCCAGGTATTCGCTGGCGGCGCGGTTGTTCCAGGTGGTGTAATTTTGCCCGCCGGTGGCCTCGGACTGGTGCCAGAAAGGATAGGGATCGGGATCGGGCGAGCGGGCCAGGTTGATATCGACCAGGGCGGCCTGGTAGGTGCGGTTGGCCAGCCGGTCGGCGATCAACTGATCGTAAGGCAGGGCCTCGAGGCGCACGCCGACGCCAATGGCAGCCCAATCGCGCTGGATGCTGGCCGCGATGCTGGCGTGCAGCTCGTCGTCCGGGTAGAGAAGGGTCAACTGCAGGGGTTGCCCTTCCTTTTCACGCACCTCGCCTTCCGCGGGCAGGAGGTAGCCAGCCTCTTTGAGCAGCTGGATGGCTTCTTCCGGGGCGTAGGGAACGGCTTCCAGTCCTTCGTAGTAGGCCCAAGTATTGGGGAAGATCGGCCCGTTGGCGATGATACCTTGTCCGTTGAGAATGCGATTGACGATCCAGCCGCGGTTCAGCCCCAGCAGCAGGGCGCGGCGCACCTCAACCTCTTGCAAGAAGGGGGCTTCCTCAGCGCTGTGGTTGAGAAAGACCATGCTGAGCTGCGGCATGCGGCTGGTGTACAGCCCCAGGGTGTCGTCGGCCAGCGCTTCGGGCAGGATGTCCTCGGTGATGTTGCCGATGCCCATCACCTCGCCGGCGCGGTATGCTTCCAGGGCGGCCTGGGCATTGGGGTAGTAACGGAAGATGACCTGGTCGATGTATGGCCGTCCGCCGACGTAGTCGGGGTAAGCGGTCAACACCACGCCCTGAATCTGACCGTTTTCCACCAGCAGGCGGTCGAACTGATAGGGGCCGGTTCCGACCGGCGCGATGTTGAAGGGGGCATCGGCCAGGTCGGCTGGCGACAAGTCGCCGAGCAGGTGGGCGGGCAGGATGCCAAAGGTCAGATAGTCGAGGAAGGGCGCGAAAGGCTCCGGCAGGGTGAATTTGAGGGTATGGTCATCCAGTTTTTCTACCTGAATGCTATTCCACAAGTCCTTGATGTCCTGCGGGTAACGTGAGCCTTCGCTCTTCAGCAGTTCGATGGTGAAAAGCACGTCATCGCTAGTGACGGGCGTGCCGTCGTGCCAGCGGGCATCGGGGCGCAATGAGACGTTGTACACCGTACCGTCAATGGAGATGCCCCAAGATTCCGCCAGGTCGGGGCGCGGCAGGCCATATTCATCGAAGCGCACCAACCCGCTGAACAGCAGGCGGTCGACGTCGCGGTCTGGCTGGTTGTACCAGTCGAGCAGAGGGTTGAGGCGTCCCAGCGTGCCAATCAGGGCCTCGGAGTAGACCCCGCCGGCGGTTGGCTGATTGTACACCTGAGGTTGTCCGCTTTGCTGGGTTGCCAGCAGAACGGCCACCACAACCAGCGTCAGCAGGAGGACGACAATTTGCCAGCGCAGTTTTTTCAGGGTTTCCATAGGCACATAAAAAGAAAGGCCTAATACCCGACCGGGCTCAGGCCTGAGTGGGGGATATTTGCGGGCGGCGAAAGGCGCGATCGTTACCCGACAACGAAAACCGAAGTGAGCACCAGCGCGAAGAAGATCACGCTGAGGACGATGGTGGCACGGAAGAGCGTCTTTTCGATGCCGCGGCGGGCAGTGAACACGCCGCCGCTGTCCAGGCCGGTCAACCCGCCGAGGCCAGCGCCCTTGCTTTGCAGCACCACGCTGGCGATCAGGGCCAGGGAGACGATGATTTGAGCGATATCCAATGTCTGTTTCATCGGTTGTTTTCTGCCTCCAGTTGATTTGCGGGCTGATTATACCCTTGATGAGATTGAACCGTCAAATAGCATTTTGGCGGGTATGCCCTGGCGTGAGGGCATCTGGGGTACAATCGGGATATGCAGGAAGTCATTCTGAACGTGCACATGCACACCCGTTTTTCCGATGGGCATGGAGATTACGCTGAGATCGTGGAAGCGGCGCTGGCAACCGGGGTGGACGTGGTCATCGTCACCGACCATAACGTGCGTGTACGCGGCGTGGACGGCTGGTACGGGCAGCGACGGCGGCGCGTGCTCTTGCTGACGGGCGAGGAGGTGCACAACCGCAGCCGTTTGCCGCAGAAAAATCACTTGTTGGTGTTGGGCGTTGCGCGTGAGATGGCTCCTTATGGTCACGACCCCCAACGCTTGATCAATACTGTCCGCGCTGAAGGTGGGGTGAGCTTCCTCGCTCATCCGGTCGATCCGGCGGCGCCGGCGGTGGGCGAGGATGATATTTCCTGGGTAGATTGGGAGGTCCAGGGGTTCACCGGACTGGAATTGTGGAACGGGTTTAGCGAATATAAAGCCCGCATTCGCAGCTGGCCGCACGCCATTTTCTACGCCTTGTTCCCGCAATGGATCGCCCGCGGCCCCTTTCCAGAAGCCCTGACGCGTTGGGACGCGCTGCTGCGCGCCGGTCACCGGACGGTGGCGATCGGGGGAGCGGACGCCCACGCCTTGCGCTATCGCTTCGGCCCGCTGACCCGCGTTCTTTTCCCCTATGCTTTTCACTTTCGTGCGGTGAACACACATTTGCTGCTGCCAGCGCCCCTGAGCGGCGACCTGGAGACCGATCGCGCTGCGGTGCTGGACGCTTTGCGGCAGGGACGGGCCTTCATCGGCTACGACTTGCCGGCGTCCACTCGCGGCTTTCGTTTTCGGGCACACGGGCGCGAGGCGCATGCCGAGATGGGAGGACGCATTGCGCTGCAAGGCGGGGTCACTTTGCAAATTCGCTTGCCGGAGCGGGCCGAATGTCTCTTGCTTCGCAACGGCGAGACGGTGCGCACGTGGACGCGGCAAACGGCCTGCGTGTATATCGCCCGGCAGCCTGGCGTTTACCGCGTGGAAGTCTATCGCCGTTTTGGAGGAAGGCGGCGCGGCTGGATTTTCAGCAATCCGATTTACATCGCCTGAAGCAATTGCGGTATAATGGGGCCGCACGCCCCCGTAGCTCAATGGACAGAGCGCCTGACTTCGAATCAGTAGGTTGTGGGTTCGAATCCCGCCGGGGGTGCACAGGCCGGCTCGCAGCCGGCTTTTTTCGTTGGGTAAAATCCGCGTAAAATTCCCTACCGAACGGTAGGTAGAACAAGCGGTTTTGCGTTATAATGAGGCAGCCTTTTTTTCAAGGAGTGTGACATGGACTTTGCGCTCAGCGCCGAGCACCAAATGGTGCAAAGCATGGTGCGCGACTTCGCCCAAAAGGAAGTTGCGCCCGTCATCAAGGAGTATGACCGACGGCAGGAACCCATCCCCTTTACGCTGGAACGCATGGCCGAACTGGGCATCCTGGGTATTTGTTTGCCGGTGCGTTACGGCGGCCAGGGGATGGATTTCATTTCTCTCGGCCTGGCCTGCGAGGAACTGGAAGCGGTGGACACCCATTTGCGCGTTGCTATGTCGGTGCATACCGGCCTGGCCTCGTTGACGCTTTTGCAATGGGGCAGCGAGGAACAAAAGCAAAAATATCTCGTGCCGCTGGCCCGCGGCGAGAAGATCGGCTGCGGCGCGTTTACCGAACCGGGATGCGGCTCCGATGTGGCGGCAATCCGCACCTCCGCCCGCCGCGAAGGGGATGTGTACATCCTGAACGGCGAAAAGATGTGGATTTCCCTGGCGAGCAAGGCCGATTACGCCATCGTCACCGCGCGCACCAACCCGGACGCGCCCAAACCTTCTTCGGGGTTGTCCACTTTCATCGTTGACTTGCACAGCCCTGGCGTCAGCCGCGGCGACTTGCACGGCAAACTGGGAGTGCGCGCCGGTTCCACCGGTTGGATCAACTTCCAGGACGTGCGCGTGCCGGTGGAAAACCGCCTGGGCGAAGAGGGCGAGGGATTCAAGATCACCATGACGGCCTTCGACAGCGGTCGTTACACTGTGGCCGCCGGCGCCACCGGCATCATCCGCGCTGCCCTGGAAGCCAGCGTCCGTTACGCCAATGAACGCGAGACCTTTGGCCGTCCCATTGCCCAGCACCAGTTGATCCAGGAAAAGATCGCCCGCATGGCGCAAGATTACGAGATCGCCCGTTTGCTGTACCTGAAGGTCGGTTGGCAAAAGAACCAGGGGCAGCGCACCACCCTGTCTACCTCCTACGCCAAAAAATTTGCTACCGAGGCATCCTTCGCCGCCGCCAACGAGGCCATTCAAATCCATGGCGCCTACGGCTACAGCGACGAATACGATGTGGAGCGCCACCTGCGCAACGCTCGCGGGGCGATGATTTACGAGGGCAGCTCCGAAATTCAGACGCTCATTCAGGCGCAATATGCGCTTGGCCTGCGCGCCGACAAGCCGCTGCGCCGAGAGATGCCGGCTTACGACCCGGAATTTTGGCAGAGCGAACCCTGAGCGCACGCTCAGCGGTCGGTTGCCTTTTCGGGTTTCTCGTTTCTCGTTTTTCATTTGTCGATAGTTCCTCTTCGATTTCAACCCAAAGGAGGAGTGCGTGAAGATCGTAGCCTTTGTCAAAGTGGTGCCCGATTCTGCTGCCACGGTGGTGGTGGAAAATGGGCAAGTCTCCTGGGGAGATGCCCCGCTGGTCATCAACCCCTGGGACGAATACGCCGTGGAAGCGGCGCTTAAGATGAAAGA
>WGAD01000316.1 GCA_015489255.1 Anaerolineales bacterium
GTATATAAGGTGACGGTGGGCGCTGGAACTTCGTAGAGCACGCGCTGGTTGATAGGGATATGCAGCGCATACAAGGCGGCGCCGACGAGCATCAGGCCGATGCCGATCCAGTCCACTTCGCCCTGGATGCCGGCGGTCATCAGCCCGGTGGCGAGGATTGCCAGCAAGACGCGCAGCAGCGTCAGGCGGGTGGGGGGCTGGGCGTCGAGCGCCAGCCAGAGGGCCACGAAGAGGGGATAGGTGGCATACAGCAACTGCCCCAGGCCCGCGTCCAACCGGCCCAGCGCCAGGTAATAGGCAATAGAACCCAGCCCATTGATGCTGCCAGCGAGCAGGCAGCCCATCAGCCCGACCGGGTAGATGTACAGAAATTGACGTTGGGTGAACAGCATGATGATGAACAGCAGCAAGACGGCCATCAAGGTGCGCAGTGCAACCACAGCCATCGGCGAAAAACCGAACAAAATGGCCTGCTTGCCGAAGACTGGCGCAAACCCCAGGAAAAGGGCGGAAAGCAGCGCTGCCGAAATGCCGCTGCGTTGACCTTTTTTGCCCATCGTGCCCTAATCCAGGATCGAACGCACTTCGTTCAAAAAGTCATCGCTCATGAAATTACCCTTTTGCATCAAGGCCTGGATGCGGCCTTGCAGGCGCGCTTTTTCTCTGGGGGTGAGGATTTTAGCCGTGGAGACGATGACGGGGATTTGCGCTGTTTGTGGGTCTTCTTTCAGTTTTTCCAGTACGGTGAAGCCGTCCATTTCCGGCATCATCAGGTCGAGCACAACGAGGTCGGGCTTGCTGGTGCGGATGAGTTCCAGAGCGTCGCGGCCATTGTCCGCTTCCAGGATTTCGAAGTCGCCCTGGGATTGCAAGATGCGGCGGACCAGGCGGCGGGCCTCGGCGGTATCATCGACGATGGCGATGCGCGGGAAGCGCTCCGGCGCCACCTGATCGAGGGCGGCCAGCAGGCCGTCCTCGGTGGCCCCTTTGTCCTTGTCGCTTTGTGGTTGCGTTTCGGGTTGTTTGAGCAGCCCTGTCTTGGATGGGATGATGACGTTGCGGGCCCAGCCTTCGCCGAGGACGATCGGTTCGGTGGGCATGGTGTGCCCGGTGCAATTGACGACAACCACGTCGCCGGGCTTGATGATGCCAGCGCGGATCAATTTGAACAAACCAGCGAAAGCAACCCCGGCGGCCGGTTCCATGGAGATGCCTTCCATTTTTGCCAGGACGTGCATGGCACGAAAGGCCTCGTCGTCGCTGACGGCTTCGAACGTGCCGCCGACGCGCTTGGCCCAGTGGTAAAGCATGGTGTACGTCCGCCCTGGGGAGCCGGTTGCCAGGGTTTCGATGTAGGTATTGGGCGATTCAACCGGCGTGGCCTCGGGCTGATCGGCCTTCCAGGCCGTGACCATCGGCTGGCAGCCGGCGGCCTGGATGGCCGCAAAAGCCGGGATGTGGTCAATCAGGCCCATGCGTTGCAGTTCGGCAAAGCCCTTCATAACGCCAAGCGGCCCCATGCCGCCGCTGACGGCCTGGATGTACCAGTCGGGCGTGCGCCATAGAGGTTTGCCCGTTTCGGGGTGTGTTTTGGGGCCGAGCTGGCGGGTCAATTGTTCTGCGATTTCGAAGGCAATGGTTTTCATGGCCTCGATGGCTGTGATGGTGCGCGATCCCATGTCCTGGTATAACCCGCGTTGGGCGGCAAATTCAGCGGCGATCTTCTTGGTTTGGTCGTAGGAGCCAGTGACTTTGATGACCTGGCTGCCGTAGAGGGCGATCTCGCGCATTTTGACGGCTGGCACCAGGCTGGTGACAAAGCCCCAAAGTTTGATGCCGGCGCGGGCAGCGTAAGCCGAGTAGGCGATGGCGACGTTGCCGGTGGAGGCAGCCACGATTTCGGTGATGCCGGCGTCTTTGATGGCGGCGATGGTGACGGAAGCTTGCCGATCTTTGAAGGAGCGGGTTGGCCCCTGGCGTTCGTCTTTGATGTAAATCCCCTGCACGCCGAGCATCATGCCCAGGTTTACGGCGTGGATCAGCGGCGTGCCTCCCTCGCCCAGGGTGATGTAAGGGGAAGGCGTTTGCGAGGGCAGGAGTTCTTTGTACCGCCACAGGTTGAAGGGGCGGTTGGGCAGATCCAGCCGCCATTTTTCGGCTACATGGGGGTAGTTATACACGGCTTCACGCCACATGCTGCCGCAGGCGGGGCATTGAATCTCAATAGGGCGGTAATCGGTCAGGTGCCCGCAATCCAGGCAGCGGATTTGCAGGTGTTGAAAATTATCCATTCGCTACTCGTTTCAGTTCCTTTTGCAGGTGTTGCAGGATGTCTTCGCGGGTCAGGTTGGTTTTGCGCAGGAGTTGCAAGCCAAATTCTTCCAGTTTTTGTTGTTGTGTGGGGGTCAGGTCGCCGCCGGTGAGGATGAGCACCGGAATTTGCTGCCAGGCAGGCTGTTCTTGCAGGGCCTCGAGCACGGCAAAGCCGTCCATCTCTGGCATGAAGAGGTCGAGGATGATGGCGTCCGGCGGGGCAGCTTCTATGGATTTCAAACCGACGCGTCCGTTTTCGGCCAGGGTGGTTTTAAAACGTCCGTTTTCGGTGAGCAATTTGTCTACCAGGCGCAAATCGTCCGGGTTGTCGTCGATGACCAGGATGTGCCGGATTTCGCGCTCTTGCTGGTGGATCAGGCGTTCCAGCGCCTGCAACAAATCATCGGGCAAAATAGGCTTCACCAGGTAATCGGCTGCGCCCAGCTTGAAGCCGCGTTCACTATCTTCGACGATGCTGCACACCAGGATGGGGATCTCCTGGGTGGCGGGGTCTGACTTGAGGGCCTGGAGAACGTCCCACCCGCTGCGTCCGGGCATCATGATATCGAGGGTGATGGCCTGGGGTTGGAGTTCGCGCGCTTTTTCCACGGCTTGTGTGGGGTCCGTCAGCGGGACGATGCGCCAGCCTTCGCCGCGGAGATAGCGTTGGTAGAGGCTGATCACGTTCGGATCGTCGTCGATGGCGAGCAGCAGACGTCCCGTGCCCTCCGCGGGATCGGCGCCGCCAGCGGGCGGCTGCGGCTGTTCCCAGGTCGGCAGGCTGAAGAAGAAAGTGCTGCCGTGCCCCACTTTGCTGTGCAGGCCGATTTCTCCTTCGTGCATGTGCACCAACGCCTGCGAAATGGAGAGACCCAAGCCCGAGCCGCCGACTTTGCGCGTCAGGGAAGCATCTACCTGGGAGAAGGGCTGGAAGAGCTTCTTTTGATCCTCTTCCGAGATGCCCGGCCCGGTATCGGTTACGGTGACGCGCACCATGCGGCGCCCGTTTTCATCGAAGACGGTTTCTGCCGCTACGGTGATGCTGCCTTCGTCGGTGAATTTGGCGGCGTTGGAAACCAGGTTGAGCAAAACCTGGCGAATGCGCATCTGATCGGCGCGGACGGTGGGAAGGTCTTCCGGGATGCGCTGCACCAGCTGGACGGGTTTGTCTTTGACCAGGCCGCGGGCGGTGGACATGACGCTTTCGACGAGCGCTTTGATGTCCACTTCCTCGAAGTTGAGTTCCATCTTGCCGGCTTCGATGCGCGAGAGGTCCAGGATGTCGTTGATCAGGCCCAGGAGGTGTTGCCCGGAGTTGTAGATGGAGGTCAGGTCTTGTGTTTGCAGATCGGTGAGCGGGCCGTCGATGCCCTTGAGGATGACCCGCGAAAAGCCGATGATGGAGTTGAGCGGCGTGCGCAGTTCGTGGCTCATGTTGGCCAGGAACTGGCTCTTGAGGCGATCGACCTCGCGCATTTCACGAACGGCTTGCTGTGCCAGTTCGTAAGAGCGGGCGTTGTCGATGGCGATGGCGATCTGGTCGGCAAGAATTTGCAGCACGGCGATATCGTCTTCGTGGAAGGCGTTGGCTTGCTCCGCTTGCAAAACCAGCGCACCGATGATGCGCTCACCGATTTTGAGGGGCAACCCGGCGGCGGATTTGGGTTCTCCCTGGCTTTTCTGGCGCTTGAAGCGGGCCAGTTCGTCTGCGGTGTTGGCAATGATGGTTTGCCCTTTGCTGGTGACCTGGCCGACCAGGGTCTGGCTGCCGACGGGCAGGCTGAAGCCCTCGGCCTTCAGTTTTTGTCCTTTGCCATCGGTGGCTTCGCGTAAGATGGCGTCCAGGCCGCTTTCGTTCAGGGTGAAGATCATGGCATGGTCGTAATTGAACCGTTCTCGCAGCAGGTTGACGGTGCGGCGGAAGAGGGTGTTGAGGTCCAGGGTGGATGTGATCAAGCGGCCAACTTCGGCGGCGGTGGCCAGGTATTCGTTGCGGCGGCGCAGGTTTTCTTCGGCGCGTTTGCGGTCGGTGATGTCGCGGGCGATCCAGAAGAGTTCTTCTTCGTTCAGTTTGCTGATGGAGGCGTCGAACCAGACGATGCGATCGCCGATGGGTAGGGGGTATTCAATGCGTTGGTTTTCGCCGGTTGCGAAGGCGGCTTCTACCGTGCTTTGGAAGAGCGAGCGCAACGGCTCATCGAAGATATCGACCATGCGCTGCCCGATCAGCTCCTCCGGAGGGCGATACAGGCCGCCCGGGTTGGTGGGGGCGATGCGTAAATAGGTGGTATCCCGTCCGACCACCAGGATGACGTCATCCATGGAGGCAAAGAGGGTGCGCAATTCGGCTTCGGAACGGGCCAGGGCTTCGGCGGCTTGAAAACGTTCCAGCGCGGAGGCCGCCTGAGTGGCCAGCAGGCGGAAGATGTCTTCGTGGCGCGGGGTGATGCGGATTTCCGGATCGTAACTTTGGATGGCCATGGCGCCAATGACGGCGTCTTTGGTTCTCAGCGGGACGCCGAGCCAGTCCACAGCCTGTACGCCGCGGATATCAACCCCTTGCTCGCGGAGCCGGTCGAACTCCGCTTCGCGCACCAGCAATGAACGGCCCTCACGGATGATGAGGCTGGTCAGCCCGTTGCCGAGCGGTAGTTCTTGCGGCTTTTCGGGTTCTTTTTCGTCCACGAAGTAGGGGAAGCGCAGGATATCGTTTTCCCGGTCGTAGAGGGCGACGTAGAAGTTCTTGGCAGGCAGCACTTCCTGGACGCTATAGTGGATCTTTTGCAGTAGATCGTCCAGGGAGTCGGTCGTTAGGGCGGCATCGGTGATCTGGTAAATGGCGTTTTGCAGGCGTTCGGCGGTTTTGCGTTCTGTGATGTCGGTATATACGCCGCGGTAACCGAGCAAGTGATTGTGTTCGTCCAGGATGGGCACGGCGTCCGCTTCGAGGACGACGATTTCGCCGTCTTTCCGCAGGTGGCGCATTTCCATTTGAACGATGCGCGCGCGGCTGCGGATGAACTGCCCCATGGTTTCCTGGATTTGGTTTTTGTCTTCCTCGGGCATGAAGTCGCCGGGCCGTTTGCCAATGATTTCTTCCGGGGTGTACCCGAGCACGTCGCGCACACGGTCGGAGCAGTAGGTGTAATTGCCCTGGGCGTCCATTTCCCACACCCAGTCGGCAGAAGCCAGGGCCACGTCGCGGAAGCGGGCTTCCGATTCGCGGATGTTGCGCAACAGGCGGGCGTTTTCAATGGCGCCGGCGATCTGGATGAAGATCGTCTCCAGGAGTTTGACTTCATAGGCATCCAGCACCCGCTGCGGATCGATCAGGTGCAGGCTGGTGAGGGCGATGACTTCATCGCGGCTGACGATAGGCATCAAAACCAGGGTGTGTGTGCCGACAGCAGTAGCGATTTCCTGGATCAATGACGGCAGATCCCGCTCGGGGACGTTGGGCAGCACGGTGGTCTTGCGCGTGCGCCGAATTTGCTGAATGAGCGGCAGGTGAACGTCCAGGTGGCGCCCGTAGGCGGCAAGCCCTTCGATCTCCGGGTATAGGCTGATGACGACGTAAGAGCGCTGGTTGGAATCGAGCAGGGCGAACCCGACCTGGGCGAAGTTGAATGCTTCGCTGATTTCGCGGCCAATGCGGGAAAGGGTGGCTTGGATGTCGCTGTAATCGCTGGCGATGCGGCTGATGCGGTTGATTAACTCCAGCTCTTCTGCACGGCGACGAGTTTCTTGCAGCAGGCGGGCGTTTTGCAAGGCCAGGGAGAGTTGGTCCGCCACTTGTTCGATCAGCAGGCGCTCGTCTTCGTCCCAGGAAGCGTGGTCTTCAATGACTTGCAGCTCGCCCCATTCATCTTGCCCCAGGCGAATGGGGGCGGCGATGATGGCTTGATTCCCTTGCTGGCGGACAGCCGCCTGACGAAGGGGAATGGTATCTGGCGAGATAGCGGCCCGGGTTGCCGCCGGCGACGAGGCCGCGGCGGTTTGTTCGCCATCTCCCCGGACCGGTTGCCGCTGGTTTTCTATCTCGCGGAAGAGGTCTTCAATGTTTTTATTAATGTCTTTCTTTTTCCTGGGCATAACGGATCAACTCCTCGGCTAGGGCGCGGTATTGCTGCGCGCCGCGGCTTTTGGGGGTGTAATGCGTGATGGGAACGCCACTGATGGGGCTTTCGCGCAGTTTGGTATCGACCTCGATGACCGTTGAAAACAGGCCGTCTTTGAACGTGTTTTTCAGCTGTTTGTAAATGTCTCGGTGTGCGCGGTTGCGCCGGTCGAACATGGTGACCAGGATGCGGTAAGACAGGTAAGGGTTGCCTTCCCGACGCACGGTTTGGATCATTTGCATCATGTTGCGCAGAGCATAGGCGGAGAAAAATTCTGCCTGGGTTGGGATGAGCAGGAGATGGGCGGCGGTGAGGGCGTTGCGCGTGACCGCGCCCAGGGCTGGCGGGCAATCCAGGATGATGAATTCATAAGGCAAGGGCAAGGCCTCGGCGATGGCGTTTTTCAACCGATCGGCGTAGTTGATGTAAACGGGCAGCAGTTGTTCGACCAGTTCGATCTTCGTGTTGGAGGGGACGATGTCCAAGCCGGAGATCGGCGAAGACTGGATACAATCTTGCAGGGCAACTGAGGCCAGCAAAACATCATTGGAACCCAGGCTGACGCGGGCCGGCGGAATGCCCAGCGCTAGGGTGAGGTTGGCCTGGGCGTCGAGGTCGATCATCAGCACCTTTTTCCCCAAACGGGCCAGAGCGCCTCCCAGGGAAAGCGCTGTGGTCGTCTTGGCGACGCCGCCTTTTTCGTTGGAGATGGCAACTACATACGTCATGGCTGCTCAATCACGTGAAATAATCCGCACTTCTCGGGCGCCAAGCGCTTGTTTGAGCTCGCGGATGGCGGTTTGCAACATCTCATCGGGGTCGTCGGTGCTGCGCAGAGCATTGGCAATTTGGGCGACCATGTGTTCGCGTTGTGCGCGGCGGGTGGTTTCTTCGTACAGGCGGGCGTTTTCGAGCGCCAGTGCGATGCGATCGGTCAGCGCCTGGATGACCTCCTCCGAGGCATCTTGCTCGGCGATCTCTGCCGGGGCGCGGATTTCCAGCACGGCCAGGGTCTCTCCGCGCAATTGGATGGGCGCCAAAATGCGGCTTTCGGCGCGGTCGCGCATACGGGTCATTTGGATCCGGTCGGGCGGCGTTTCCAGTCCGCGCAAGGGGTTTTCCAGGGGCTGCAAAAGGCCCGGGCGGTAACGATACCCCACCACGCGCAGGCGGCGGGCCATGTTTTTCCATGAAGTTTGCGCCTGCTCCCGGTAAATGGTTTCCAGTTCCGCCAGCTGGCGTTGGGTGCTTTCCAGCAGCTGAACGTTGTAGATGGCGACGGCGATTTCATCGGCCAGGATTTCCAGCACCTCAATGGAAGCTTCATTGAAGGCGTCCTGGCGGTCACTTTGTACATCCAGTACGCCGATGATTTCATTGCCCGCAAACAGTGGAAAGGCGGCTTCCGCCTGGGTATCTGGCAGGCGCGGGTTCTTGAAGTGTGAAGCCTCTTCTGCTGTGTTGGCGACCACATAAGGCTCGCCGCGCACGATGGCCATGCCGACGACGCTGTCTTGTCCGACGGGCAGCATGTGGTGGTCTTCCAGCATGTCGCGCCCACCGGCGCTGTTGGCAGCGCTGAGCACGGCGTAACGCTTGCTGCGATCGAGAAGAAAAATGCCGACATGGTAATAGCCGAAGGTTTCGCTGACGAGGATGGTGATTTCTTTGAGCAGGGAGGCGCCAGCCTCGGCCTGGGCGGAGCTTTGTGCAATGCGGCGCGCCAACACAGCAACGCTTTGGTAGATTTTCGAGAGGCGTTGCTCTTCGGCGCGCAGGGTTTCCATCGCTGCCAGGCTTTCCTGCAGGGCGGCGGTGCGTTCCTGCACCAGGTCTTCGAGCGAGTTTCTGATGGATTCCAGGTCCTGGGTGGCTTTTTGTTGTTCGCTCAGGGCCTGGTTGAGATCGTCTAGCAGGCGGTATAAGCGGTTTTGCACCTGGCTGAGCACCAGGATCGTTAATCCGACCAGGGCGCTGCTGATGAGCAGATCATCGATTCCGGTGTGGCGGGCAAATTCGGGTGGCCCGGCCAGGCCCTTCATATCCATGATGACGACCAGCCCCAGGCTGACAATGGACAAAAAACTGACGTAAATGGTGCTCTTGGGGCCGAGCAGTAAGGTGCTTAATGTGATAACAACAGCATAACCGATCAGCGCGGAATCGTGCATGCCATTGCCGAGGATGAGAACATACGTCAGGATGGCGTAGGAAGCCAGCGGCAGCACCAGTTTGGTGGGCAAGAGATAGTTACGGCGGAACATCCAGTACGCGTATTGGGTGATCAGCAGCACGATGCTCAGCCCGGTGACCGTGTACAAGGCGCCGCGGCGCTGGATGAAGAAAGCCTCGGCCAGGATGAGGAAGAGGACGCCGGCGTTCAAGATGATGAGCACTCGCCCGACAAAGGTGCGAAACTCCGGGTGAGCATCGAAGGGGCTGGCAAACATTTGCCTCAGGTATTTACGCATCTTCCGCTCCATTTTTTACGGTGGCAAATTGAACGGTGACCTCGGAGCCGGGTAAAATCTGGCCGATTTCCTCGGCGGCAATGCGCAGGATGTTTTGCACGTTGACTGATGAGGCCAGCTGCGCGCTGAAGGCGCTGATGCGGCGCTCGCGGTCCGCGCGTTCGCGGGCGTCTTCCAGCAGACGGATGTTTTCCGTTGCCAGGGCAACGCGCTCGGCGATATCCTGGGCGACGGCCAGCAAGTCGTCGTTGATGATGGGGCTTTCGATTTCTATCACGCCTACAACCTGGCCGCGCAAGCGAATGGGCACCAGCATTTGCTCACCGTGGCGGTAGTAGGGTTGTTTTTGCAGGGCTTGCTGCACCTCGGGAGGGTATTCCCGCGCCTTGCCGATGTACGACTTATACCCTGCGCGGCGTTGCACGCCGGCGATCTGGTGGCGCCGGGCCAGCGCGCGCCAGCCTTGCTGGAGGGTTTCGCCGTAAATCAGGCTGGCTTCCCGCGCGAGGCGCTCGGCTTCTTGCAGGCGGCGGCTGTTTGCTAACATGTAGGCGATTTGATCGGCCAGGATGGCGAAGATGTGCACATCGTCTTCGGTGAATGCGTTGGGTTCGGTGCTTTGAATGTCTAGCACGCCGATAACGCGGCGGCGGACGATCAGAGGGAGGGCGATTTCTGCGCGCGTGTTGGGTAGGTCGGGGTTATCGAAGTACACGGCATCGCTGGACGTATCGAGCACTACGCGCGGCAGCCCGCTGGCGGCGACAGCGCCTACGATGCCCGTTTGTCCAATAAATAGTTTGTGCTGGCGGGTGAGCATGGCCTGGCCGCCAGCGCTTTGGCTGTTGACCGCTTGCAAAACCGCGTAGCGGTTGTCGTCATCTAACAAGAAGATGCCCACATGATAAAAACCAAAATGCTGGTGAATCAGGTTGGCGATGCGGGTGAGCAGCGTGTGGGTATCGTTGCTTTCTTGCAGCGTGGCGCGGGCGATCTGGGCGATGGCTTCTAACTGGCGGGCGCGTTTCTCTTCCTGGGCGGAAAGTTGTCGCAAGGAAAGGGTTTGTTCTTCCAGCTCTTGTGTGCGTTCTGCGACGATCGTTTCCAGATCGGTGTTGATTTGCTGCAATTTCTCGTTGGCAAGACGGGCCGCCGCCAGGCTTTCGCGTTCATGCTCCAGGCTGGAGGTCAGGTTATAGGCCGCCAGCGTGAGCGCGGTGCCGCCGATGCCGAGGATGGTGATGTAGGAAAAAATCATCGAACGCGGATCGGGTCGCGCCAGGCTGGGGACCAAGGTTCCGCTGTCGATGCCCATTTGGATGAGCGGGAATGTGACAGCGATGATGGCGAACACCCCGGCCGTCTCCCAGGGGGAGAGCAGCAGCACAGACAACCCAATGACGACCACATAAGCGAAGACGGCCGGCCCGACGCCGATGTCGGCGTAAGCGGCCAGGGGGTAGGTCGAGGCCAGGTAAGCGGCCAGCACCAGGAGGTGGCTTACGGGGCGCAGCCCGCCTTTGCGCAGCCAGAACAAAAGGCCCACCGCAATGGCGGCTTCCAGCGCATTGGAGATGACGTTGAACAAACGGTTGGCTTTGGGCGCGTAAAGCCCTTGGAGGATGGCGGAAGCGATGGTCAGCGCAACGGTCAAGATGAGCAGCACGTTCAGAATGCGCGCTGTGCGGTGTTGAACCTCGTCTTCTGTATAAGGGGGAATCTGTGGCCAGAACAGGTTTTTGATCATGCGTCGGCCTCCCCGTCTTTGGATTCTGCGGGCGAGATGGGACTGATTTGGATGCTAATGGACGAATCGGGCAGCAGCGCGCCCAATTCTTCGGCGGTGATATCCAGGACGTTTTCCAGGCTGGTGGTGCGGAAGATTTTATCGCTGATTTGCCCAACCAATTGTTCGCGGGCGGCGCGTCGTTGCAGTTCGTCGAGGAGGCGGGCATTGTCCAGCGCGGCGGCAATGCGTTCAGCCGCCTCGGCTACCAGGGTCTGCTCGGCGGGTAAGATCTCTTTGCGCCGTCCCTTGCGGCGTACTTCAATGATGCCGATGGTCTGTCCGTGGAGGACGATGGGGCGACGGTAAGCGTCGGCCAGGGATGCGCCGTCATCGCGCAAGGGGCGCAACTCTGCGCCGTCGTAGCGGTAGCCCTTGGCTTGCAAGGTGTCGCGCAGGGCGCGCCAGTCTTGGCGGATGAATTCCTGGTAAATTTTCTGCGCCTGCACCAGCGCCTGGCGTGTTTGCTCGAACAGGCGGGCGTTTTCGATGGCAACGGCAACCTGGTTGGCGAGGATGTTTAGGGTGGCAATGTCTTCTTGCGAGAAGGCGTTGGCTTCGGTAGATTGGATGTCCAGCACGCCGATGGTCTTTTCGCCAGCGACGAGCGGCAGGGTCATTTCGGCGCGCGTATCTGGCAGGTCGGGGTTTTCAAAGTGGACGGCGTCAACGCCCACGTCCAGGGCGATGCGCGCTTTTTGCGTTTGGGCGGTGTAGCCAACCAGGCTGGTGCTTTCTACCGGCAGGCGGTGTCGGCGTTGCAGCATTCGCTGCCCGCCTTCACTGTTGGCCGCTTGCAGGATGGCAAATTCGTTGCGCTCGTCGAGCAGGAAGATGCCGACGTGGTAGAACCCCAGTTTTTCGCTGATTTGCTGGACGATGCTGGCGAGCAGCTGTTCCGGGTTCTGCACCCGCACGATGGTTTGGGCAATTTCGGAGATGGCTTCCATCTGGCGCGCGCGGCGGCGCGCCCGGTCGCTTTCCTGTTGCAAGGCTGCGGTGCGCTCTGTCACGCGTTTTTCCAGGTTGGCGTTCAGCGCTTCCAGCTCGCTGCGGGCGGTTTCTGCTGCTTCGTGTTCCCGGTTGACTTGCTCGATGATGGCGTTGAAGTCCGAAAAAATGTGCCAGATGAGCAAAGCGCCCAGCAGAAGGATGATGCTCAGATAAGAGGCGGCGATAAAGGGAGGGTGGTATTGGGGGATGATGAACCGCCCGTTTTGGAAGAGCGCCAGCAGGTAGGCGGTGAGGATGCTGATCAAAACCAGGTAGGCCAGCCAGTGCCGTTCCAGCAGCACGGCTGCCAGCATAAAGATGATCAGATAGGCCGCCAGGGCCGTATCTTGAACATTGCCGGCGTTGTAAGCCTGGATAGTCATGGCCAGCCACCCGCCAAAGATGAGTGTCAGGGAAGCCGCTGTAACTGCGCCCTTGCGCACCAGAAGGTGTACGAACAAGGCGGCGATAAACATCCCCAAGAAGCGCGGAACGTCATGGTATTGCATGGCGGCAGACAGGCTGCCCGCCGTAGCCAGCCGGGATAAAAGCACGGCGCCAAGAAGCACGCTTGTTGCCAGGCTGAGATTGAAGACGTACCGCGCCTGGCGGGTTTTGACCTCATCGTTTGCGAACACCGGGGAGGAGAAGAAACGGTTAGGCATCGGCAGGACCTCCCTCATGGGGTTCTATGGTTTTGATGATAATTTCCGAGTTGCTCAGGTAGCGTCCCAGGCCGACGGCAGCCTCGCGCAGGATGCTTTCCACGTCCACTGCCATGGACAGGCGGCTGGAAATTTCGCCGATGGCATGATCGATCAGGGCTTGTTGTTGCGTTTCCGTATACAGGCGGGCGTTTTCAATGGCGGCGGCCAGCTGGTTGAGGAGGAGGGCGACCATGTTTTTCTCTTCGTCCGACCAGGGCGGCAGGCCGGAGCGTTTCGTCAAGCGCAAGAGGCCGATGGTGGTCTTGCGCAGTGCAATGGGGGCAATGAGGGTCAGCCCGTCGTCGCTGGTTTGGGGTTGTCTTTCTTGCAGGGCGCGTTTGTGCGCCGGGCCGATCTGCGGTTCGGCGAGTTCCAGCAGGCCGCCCTGGGCCACGCTGATGAAACCGGTGACAGCGCGCCGTTGGGCAAATTCGCGCCAGGAGCTGAGCGTTTGTTCTTCTAGCAGGCGGTTCAGGGTTTGGCTGACCTGTTGCGCTTCCTGGTAGAGGCGGGCGTTTTCCAGGGCGATGGCGATCTGGTTCGCCAGGGTTTGCAGCACGCTGACGTCCTCGTCGGTGAAGGCGTTGGCTTCGCGGCTTTGGATGTCTAGCACGCCGATAACCTGCTGGTGGAGGACGATCGGCAGGGCCATTTCGGAGCGGGTTTCTGGCAGGTCGGGGTTGTCGAAATAGACGGCGTCCTGGCCGACGTCCAGCGCGATGCGCGGGCGGCCAGTAGCCGCGACGTAACCGACGATGCCCACTTGCCCGACGCGCAATTTGTGCTGGCGCGCCAACATGCGTTGTCCGCCGGCGCTGTTGGCCGCCCGCAGAACGGCGTATTCGTGGCGTTCATCGAGCAGGAAGATGCCGACGTGGTAGAAACCAAATCGCTCGCTGATGCGGAAGGCAATTTGGCGCAGGGCCTGGTCGATCTCTTGGCCGGTGATCACGATGTTGCCCACGTCGGAGGTGGCTTGCAGGAGGGAGGCGCGCCGCTCGAGGGCGGCGGTGCGTTCACGCACGCGGGCGTCCAGGTTGGCGATCAGATCGCGCACCTGGGTGATCATGGTGTTGAGCGCACGCCCTAATTGTCCGATCTCGTCTGTGCGCCTGGTTTCCTGGAAGAAGACGTTGTATTCTCCTTCGGCGACGCGCTCTGCCACTCGCCTCATTTCGCTGAGCGGTGCGATGGCGCGGTTGATGCTGATGCCCAGCCCCAGGCTGCCGACGGCCAGCACGCTGGCGATGATCAGCAGGTTGGAGACCAGCGTGTTGAACTGGTTGGCAAGCTGGGCAGTCTGGTTTTGGATGATGTCCAGCACGCCGATGATTTCCCCATTGGCGTCGGTGATGGGGGAGCTCAATACACTGTAGACCTGGCCGCCTTGACGGCGCAGGGAGGTGGTGACAATGCCATCTTCCAGGGTGGCGAGGTAATTTTCGCGGGTGTTGAAGACTGGAACCGCTCCGGAGAGCGACTGCAATAACAGGATGTCTTCGGGGGCGTCTTGCGTCTGGATGCGGCTGCTGAAGCCAACTCTGGAGGCGGCGTCGGCGCGTATGGAAACCTGCCATTGGGCCTCCACGTATTGGGTCAGGTCGCGCAAGGTTTGGTCGTTAACATCGGTGACAATTTCCAACACGGCGATCAGCCGCCCCTGGTAGTAAATGGGAGAGATATCTAGCAGGCTGATGCCGTGGTTATCGACCGCCCAGGTTTGAACGGATTGTCCCGTCTGAAAGACGGTTTCGATGGCATCGGCTTTCAGCATCTGGATGACATCGTCCTGGGCCATGGGGGCTGTGTCCAGGAATTTTAACCCCGGTGGCAGGTAAAAACGGATGGCGGCGATGTGGGTGTCGGTGTGTTCGTTGAGGCCGCGGATGATTTCTTCTGTCTGGGCTTGCAAAGCCTCCCGATCGCCGCGCGCCAGCGCCTCGCTCAGACCATCGGCTTCGCTGATGTAGTGCCCGGCCAGGTTCATCGCTTGCTGGTGGGCGGCAATGCGGTTGCGGAAGTAAGAAAGCGTCTGCACCTGGGCGGCGCGGTTTTCTTCTTCCAGGAAGGATTGCATACGGAAGAAGTTGATGCTGGTGACGAGCAAGAGGATCGTTAGCATCCAGAAGACGGTGAAAATGGTCAGGCGGCGAGACAGCATACCTTACTCCTGTCCTTCCTCCCCGCCTGCCAGGTCCGGCGGGAGAATTTGCACTTCGGCTTCGGCCAGGTCTAACCGCCATTGTAGTTCGTGGACGGCGGTACGCAGCACGGCATCGAGATCGAGGCTCTGGCGCATACGGTTGGAGATGTTGCTGATGGTTTGCTCGCGGGCGACGAACTGGCGGGTTTGCTCCAACAGGCGGGCGCTTTCTAGCGCCAGGGCGATTTGCTGGGCGATGACATCGGCCATTTCGCGCTCCGAGCGCGTCCAGGGACGGTCGGAACGTTTGACTTGCAAGGCGCCCAGCCGGATGCCCTGCAATTCAATGGGAATGCGCATGACGTGGGCAGCCGCCAATTGGCTGCTTTCTTTGCCTTTGGCGAAGACGCCCAGGCCGGTGTAGGTGTAGGCGAGTTTCTTTTCTTGCAGGCGGGCAGCCCAGTGAGAACGCAGGTCTTCCTGGATGAAAACT